>JBAXDE010000001.1:0-29893 GCA_037141115.1 Methanomicrobiales archaeon
AGGAATCCCTACCGTTGCGGCAGGGATCCCATCAGGGCATAGAAATATTCGGGCTTCCGGGTGGCATAAAGCCCGTGCCAGGCTTCAAGCGTTGCAGGTGACATGACATCCAGGCTCCGGAATACCTGGTACGCGAACTCTACCGGTGCAAGTCCGGTTGCGGTAATGAGATTGCCGTCAGTTACTGCGGGTTCGTTCACATAATGATTCTCGCCCCGGTAGTTCGGGCAGAACATTTTCAGGGCGGCAGGATCGTTACTGGTGTGCGGGCGTTTGTCCAGCAGGCCGGCGTTCGCGAGGCCAAGCGTCGCACCGCAGATAGCGGCGACATGTATTCCTTCATCAAGCAACCGGTCTGCCACCTTCAGTGCGGGTGCCTGTGCCGGATCAAGCCAGGTATCTGCTCCCGGCAGCACGAGCACGTCTCCGGGAACGGGGCGGATATCCTTAATGAGAACTTCCGGTGTCAGATGCAGCCCGCCCATCGTGGTGACGGGATCTAAGGTACTGCCGCAGAGTACAACGGAATACCGGAGTGCCGGATCTTTCAGGAACCGCCCGGAACGGAGCTCGGCCAGGACATGGCCCGGCTCCCAGTCGGCAAAAGTATCGAGGACATAGAGATAGAGAGTGCGCATGATTTACTGTTACAGATAATTGGGCGGGGTTGAAATACCTTATTTTTTTGTTTCATTCTGCATTCGCTGCTCAGTGCCCTCACTACCGGAGATTGACGACGGGTCCGGTACTAAATACGGTTTCGGGAACGCAACACCGCGCCTGAAGAAAAAATTGCCACAAATATTCATACTTACAATGCTTACAATCGGATCATGGCTGCGGTAAAACGTATTCCCGTAACAGAACCGGTGTGGAAGGATCTTGCGGAGATGCGCTCGGCCGGACAGACCTATACGGATCTTCTTGCAGAGATGATCGAGGACCGGAAGAGGAGACGGCTGGAGGAAGACGTGAAAACGTGGAGCAGCCGGAAGAAGAAGGGATACGTTTCACTTTCGGAGATTAAAAATTGACATTCTCCCTTGTGCTCTGGTAAGTGTTATCCACCGAGATCAATCGCCTGCCGGAGAAGTCACGAAGGATTATCAAAACTGCCCTCAAAAGGCTCGAAGAAGATCCCTTCCCGGGAAGCCATGGGGATAATGAAAAACTGGTTTTACAAGGCGGGGTTGTAATTTACCGGCTTCACATTTCCCGCAGTTATACTGCATTTTACGATATTGATAAAGAGGAAAAACTCGTGATTGTCCAGGAGATCCTGCCAATCGAGCAGGCTCATAAAAAATATGGGTACTATTGATTCCTTTTCTCACCGATCTTTTAGTTTTTTTGACTGTGTCCGCCCCGTCCTCACCCGCTCTTATCAGTGCCCTCGATTCCGGCAATTGACGACGGGTCCGGTACTAAATCCGGCCCCGGGTCCGCTCAATCAGTACCAGCCCGGCCCCACCCACGCAGCCGATACGATAGTGGGCGAGCCAGCCCCAACAAAATCCGGCCGGACCGGTCCGGTGAATTATTTCCTGCATTCAGAAAATTCCCCGGGCCCCAAAGGGAATCGCACCGGAATTTTCCTGGTAGAAGCGGACGAGGGGTGTACGTTCGGGCGTTGTTTCTGTCATGGGATCCATCCATGGGGATTCTATCGTTTGAATGGCGTGGCTTTAGGCACAGCAGTAGTTGTAAGAACTGCCTGAGTCCGTGTGAATCGACCCGCATTCTTTACCCCCGAATAATTCAAGGAAGAAACGGCTGATGACATCGACTTCATAACAATTTTCACCGTAACTGTTCATGGGCGGGTGGAGAGAATATTCCTGCGCAGGCCGGTCGATGGTGAAATAATGGAAGCCTGCAATAAAACTACCGGCAATCGCTAAGCAGATCATAAAGAGCATGAGGCGTGCGATGGGGGATCTGTCTGGTTGTGGTGCGGTAATGAAGTATTCTTCCTCGGTGAGATCTCGTTGGGGTGAAGGGTATATGAAGATATACTATCGGGAAAAAAACGATCAGAAAATTCCCCGGGCCCCAAACGGGGATCGCATTGGAATTTACCCGGTAGACGCGGACGAGCCATAAAATTTTGTCTGCTCAAAAATTACCGGCAAAAAATTTCCCGGGCCGCATTAATTCCGGTAGCGCCGGATTTTTTTTGGCCGGATCGTGTGCGGGAAAATATTTTTCGTATTGATCCAGCCCGGGTGCAAAACTGCCCGCCCCTCTGGCCCGGAATCTTAAGGATGTCTCCGTCTGAGACCCCCCCTCTCGGGTGACCTGGTGGCCCCTGAGGGAATTCTGGTACAGCGGAGCCCGCAACGGTGCCGGTTGTACCTCTTTTCCCTTACTCCCGGAAAAGGGAGGTCATAATTCGCAAAAACACAGGAACCAGATCCGGAATATTGAGATGTTTGTCGACGGGAATGGCTGAGGTCATATTTAGCCGCATTTGGATGGCAAAAGTCAGGGCAGGCTGATATTTATGAGGTTGGGGGTTCCGGCAGGAGGCCGGATTTGAGTTTTTGGGATACTCTTTTTGTCATGGCATCGTTAATGGCGCTGCTCAGTGTCCTTGGTTCCGGAGGAGCACGTCGGGTCCGCACACCATGGCGAATGCAATACAAAAAATATACGGAATTATATCCACCTGCGGACGTTTTTTTATATTCCCGATACCTGTCTCCAAATATTTTGTCCAGCATTCGCTCTTCGCCCGGAATAATGAAAAATTCGATCAACATAATGAAAATGACAGGGGATGCAAGGGAGACCAGTGCTCCCTGCACTACTGCGACACCCAGGAGGATGGATGCCATTCCCAGGTATATCGGGTTACGGCTCAACCGAAACGGGCCTGAAGTCACGAGGGAAGTAGGCTCTTCAGACGGTTGCAGGGTTGTTGCATTTTTCAGGAATAATGAACGGCACCAGAAAGCCAGAACAAGGCCAAAGCCGATGATGAGAAACCCGCAATATGTGGCGGGAGGGGAGAGGGAACACCACAACAGGGAATATGAAATTCAGCAGTACCGACAGGATGAACAGGATGATAAAATAATCTTGCCCGTCTGCCATAGATCCCGCCTCTAATTTTTGTATTGAAGGTATAGTGCGGTTAATTGTCATGAAGGTAATCTTTTCATTTCGTTTTTCTGGTATCAGTCCCACATTCAGTACCGGAGACTGCTGACGGGTCCATTCTGGATCCGAATCCCGGTCCGTGAATCAAAGAGTGGACGGATCTGGCTCACCATGTGGTTGGCACAGATGAAAGCCGGGCCGTCATCTGATATTTACTGTCAGCAAAAGTTTCCCAATGAACCTGGAAATAAGTGGCAGTGATTGTACTTGTCCGAGAGCCAGGTGGTCCCTCCCCCTATCTATCACCCCTGTTGATGGGGGGTCTGCCCTGTGAGAGAAAAATATTGGTGGGGGACGATACCCGTCTTGCCTCAGCGAACCGGTTCCGGCCAGAAGACCTGTGGCTCAAACACGACACGATCCGGTTGAAAAACGAACGATCCCAAAAACCGGAATCGCACAAAAAATTCTGAAAAAAAATAAAAAAAATTACTTCTTGCCGCCCTTTGAGGGGGCTGCCTTGGCGTCCTTGCCGCCTTTTGCCGGTGCTGCTCCCTTTGCGGGCTCAGCTGCCTTGGCGTCCTTGCCGCCTTTTGCGTGGATTGCGCCGCCACCCTTGATTGCTTCCTTTGCGGGCTCAGCTGCTGCCTCATCGGCAACAACCGGTGCTGCAACAACCTTCTCGCCCACAAGCTTGGGGGCTGCGATGATCCTGCCGCTGACCTTGAGTTCGCTGACCTTCAGGTGGACGGGAGTCGGGAGCTTGTATCCCGCATGGTGGAGTGCATCCTTGATCTTCTCAAGATAGTTTGGAGTAGAATAGACAGTCAGGAGTTTCTGGCCGGCACTTACCCGGGCTGCAGTTCCGACTGCTTTGCCAAAGGAAAGACGCATACCTTCAGATACACGGTCCGCACCGGCACCGGTTGCCTGCTTGTTTTCGCGAAGCACGTGGTGGGGAAAGACCCTTACCTTGAAGTGGAAGTTCGACCTGCCGACTTCCTTCATAAGGCGCCGGTTGGTTGTGATACGGGCTGCCTCAAGAGCGCTGTGCCGGATCTGGCATGACTCTTCAACAATGAGGTCAACTTCGGTTGGGAATTCCTGCGAGAGGTTTCCCATCTCGAACTGAACAATCTTGCTACCCGGAACACCACCCATATATTTACGCCGTGTATAGGCCTTCTTGGAAATGTTCCTGTACATCTTTGCCGGTTTTCTAACCATCGCGTCCTACTCCTATAGTATAATGCAAAAAGCAGGTATCATCATCCATAAGCGATCGGATGAAAATACCATTACGCTTCACAAACTGCTTGTATAAAATGGAGATGGAGCGTAATAAACTTTACTGGGTTGAACAATTCTGGTTTATAAGATCCAGAACTTCGCGCCTGACCTGCGCGAACTCTACGCTGGTGCGGTCGCGGGGACGCGGCAGAGGAACTTCGAAGTTCCGGCAAATCCGGCCCGGGCGGGGTGTCATGACAATGATCCGGTCCGCCATGTAGACCGCCTCATCCACGCTGTGCGTGATGAAGACGATCATCTTTTGTGTCTTCTCCCAGATCCGGAGCAGTTCCTTCTGGAGCATGTTCCTTGTCTGGGCGTCAAGGGCCCCGAACGGCTCGTCCATAAGCAGCAGGACCGGGTCAAGCGTGAGTGCCCGGGCAACCGCCACCCGCTGGCGCATCCCTCCCGAAAGTTCTGACGGGTAACTGTCCCGGAACTGCGTGAGGTTGATGAGCTCGAGATACCGTTCGGCAACCTTATACCGGTCTTCCTTTGACACTCCTTTCATCTCGGGACCAAACGCAATGTTGTCGATGACCGTCAGCCACGGGAAGAGGGAATATTCCTGAAAGACAAATCCCACTTTCGGGCTGGTTCCCGCGATCTCTTCTCCCTCTAAAACGATCGACCCGCTCCGGGCCGTATCGAGACCGGCGATCAGGCGCAGCAGTGTCGTTTTGCCGCACCCGGATGAACCGAGGATGCAGACAAACTCCTTGTCCTTGACATCGAAAGAGACGTTCTCGAGCACGGTTAAAGTCGATCCGTCATCGCGGGGGAAGGACTGGCTCAGGTCCCGGACTTCAAGGTTTCCCATTTATGCCACCTCCCCGGTGCGCCACATCAGGAAGTGCCGGTCAACATAATACCGGAACACCATGTCGAACGCCAGGCCAATGAGGCCAAGCAGGATCATGTACACAACAACGCTGTCCATCTGGTGGAGGGAATAGAAGAACCATAACTTCTGGCCAAGTCCGTAGTTCGAGACCCCGAAAAGTTCTGCGGCAACCAGGCACATCCAGCCGACACCGGTTGCGATTCGTATCCCTGAGGCCACTGATGGGAGGGCCGCGGGGAAGGCAATGTATCGTATCTGGTCCCAGGTTTTTGTACACCCGAGCATCTTTCCGGCCTCGACAAAGACTCGGGGGACTCCCCGGAAACCGCTGTAGGTGTTGATGATGATGGGAAAGACTGCCCCGGCAAAGATGATGAAACCCGCAGAGAAGGCGGTCAGTCCGAACCAGATGATCGCAAACGGGATCCAGGCAAGGGGCGGGATCGGGCGGAGGAGTTCGATGAGCGGGTCTAAAAACGACTCGACCCGGCGGCTCCAGCCTATGATGATCCCAATCGGGATCCCGACAAGGAGGGCCAGACCCATGCCGATGGCAAAGTGGATGAGACTCGCCTCGATATCAAGGAAGATATCGCCAGCCTTGAGCAGGCTGACAAATGCGGCGAACACATCCGTAGGGGCGGGGAGGATGAAGGGATACTTTATGATCACTGCTGCAATGAACTGCCAGATGACCAGTGCCACCAGAATCGCAACCGCTCCGAGCCGCCAGTCTTTGCCATTCTTGTCTGCATGTCTGCCCATGGGGAGTTATTCCTCGTGTGGCTTCCAACCGGATTTCCCGTACCTGGAGTTCACCAATGTTTCTGTATAGTCAAGAACTTAAAGGGAGAAAAAAGGTTGGTCGGGGATTTTTTTAGTTCTTGGTATAGAACGTGAGATCGAAGATCTCGTCTTTCGTAAGCTGCTTCTTGATGTACCCGAGATCGTACTGGATCTTTGCGTAATCAAGAACAGGAGCGACAATGATGTTGGGGTCTGATGCCCAGTTGCCGTCCCACTCCTTTAACGAAGCGGTGACATCTTCCAGTTTGGCGCCAGTCTTTGTTGAGTAGATCGCAGCTGCTTCGTCCGGGTTCTGCTCGTTCCAGAGAACGGCTTTGTCATTGGTCTTGATGATCTGCCGGACTATCTCCGGGTGCTCCCGGATCAGCTTGCCGCTGACAACGAGGACACAGCAGGTGTGGTCGGGGTACATCTCACCGGAATGAACAACGACTTTTCCCTTGCCCTGGTTCACGACTGTGCTGGGGGAGGGGGTTGGCAGGAAGATGCCGTCGACCTTACCGGCAATGATTGCTGTAACGGCATCGCCCGGGCCCATGCCCTTGATAAAAACATCCTTGTCCGGTGTGAGGTTATTCTTCTTGAGCCAGTCGCGAAGCACGGTATCCTGGATGCTGCCGACCTGGAAGGTGGCAATGGTTAAGCCCTTGAGACTCTGCGGATCCTTATAATCGAGATCATTTCTTACGACAAGATCTGAGCCCTTGGTGTTGACCCCGGCTACGATCCTGGCGTCAAGCCCCTGTGAGAGCGCGGTCAGGACCGGGGCTGCACCAACATAGGCGACATCGAGTTCACCGGCAAGCATTGCTGCCATCTCGGGCGGGCCGCTCGGGAAGACCTTGTCAGATACATTCACGACACCGAGAGGAGCCAGGTCCTGAACAAACCAGCCTTTTTCCAGTGCGGTAATTGCCGCCATCTGGTGAGTGCTGGGCTGGTACCCGATACGGAGATCCTTGATCGGGGCTGCGGTTGTTGTCGTGCCGGACGTTGCAGCCGGTTGCGTGCAGCCGGCGGTAATCAGTAAGAGGGCAATAGCGATGAGCGCAATTACCGTAATCCTCATCTGTTTCATAGTGGAGTGTTTCTCCGTCAATAATAAAAAGTGCATCATTGGGGCATAATTTCTCTCATATTGTGGCAGTTTTCTCGAATTATTTTACTTTAGTATCACATTATAGTGACAACTGCCCACTAAAGTTCACTATGTTCTCCCGGTAATTTGGACAATTGGGGAAAATTTATTAATAATTAATCTTATTGTATTCATATAATGGTACAAATAGATCCAATTGGGCGGCTCACGCGCGCAGCACTGATATCAGATGAAGAGTTCGTTACTACGCTCAACGATCTCCTCAAACTCGATCTGCGTATCAGTGTCCGGGAACTCTCTGAGAAGAGCGGGATTGCACAAAGTTCACTCTACAAGATCCTGCATGGAAAACGATCCCCCAATCTCTCTACTCTTCGGGCGATCATCAGCGCCCTCCGCCAGGAATATCATGTGGGGGACGAGGCTTTTATCGGTCTGATCGCGGCCCGTTCCGTTCTTGAAAGCGTGGAGGAGCGGATGACGGATGTCGAAGGGCATCGTATCCGGGTGCGGGAGTACCCGGTCCATACGATGGAGGATGCCATTGTTGCGGCAGTCCGGGCGGAGCGCGAGGGTGCGAGTGCAATTGTCTGCGCACCGATTGTATCCAGCGTTATCGAACAGATCGTCCGGGTGCCCGTAGCAACGATCATCCCTAAGGAATCGGTGCAGGCCGCGATCGAACTTGCGGCTAAAAAGGCGTGGATTTAATCAGTCCGCCACCAAAAAGAAGAGTACTATTGGTGGGTAAACGGATGCGAACTGACGTTGTAAGACTGGGGCGGCTTTCAGGAGAGAGGACCGGAGAGATGATGCATTTTCTCTCTTCGATGCATGCCGACCGGCATATTGCCGATGCAGATGTGCTCGTGGATATTGCTCATGTGCTGATGCTGGACAAGCAGAAGATCATTGAGCGCGATATTACCAAGCAGCTCCTCCCGGCGCTGCTCGTACTGCACGATGAGGGAATTCCTGAAGAGGTATTTGACGACCGGTTTGAGGATGTGCATGCCGGGATCGAAGCCATGCTGATCGAATCCGTTGGTGTGGATGTTGGCGGGCGCATGCACATGGGACGGTCCCGCAATGATGAGGTTGCCACCTGCATCCGGATCAAACTGCGCGACGATCTCCTCAAGCAGATGGCAGCCCTCGTAAAAGTGCGCGAAGTGCTCGTTGCCCTTTCCGAGAAACATACCGAAACGGTCATGCCCGGTTTTACCCACCTCCAGCATGCCCAGCCCACCACCCTGGCCCACCACCTCCTTGCGTACGAGCAGATGTACTCGCGGGACTTCGACCGGCTCCGGGATGCGTATGTGCGGGTGAACATCTCCCCGCTCGGTGCAGCAGCCTTTGCATCCACCGGCTATCCCATCAACCGTGAACTCACCGCACGCCAGCTCGGCTTCGATGGTCTCGTGACCAACACGATGGACGCTGTTGCCGGGCGGGACTTTGCTCTCGAAGTGCTCGCGGACCTCTCGATCCTTATGGCGAACACGAGCCGGCTCTGCGAGGAACTGATCATCTGGAGCACTTCCTTTGTAAAATTCGTCTCATTGGACGATGCCTTCTGCTCCACCTCCTCGATCATGCCCCAGAAGAAGAACCCGGATACCGCCGAGATCATGCGGGGAAAGACCGGCTCGGTCTTTGGCGCGTTCACCGCCGCCATGATGACGGTCAAGGGACTTCCCATGAGTTACAACCGCGATCTCCAGGAACTCACCCCCAATATCTGGCGGGGCATGCATGACACCAAGGCCTGCCTGCGCCTGCTCATCGATATGCTTGCGAGCGCAACATTCGATACGGAGCGGATGAAGGAAGAGGCGGCCAAAGGATTTTCCACGGCAACCGAACTAGCTGACACGCTGGTGAGAAATTATGGCCTCCCATTCCGCACTGCCCACAACATTGTCGGCCGGGCCGTGCAGAAAGGCGACCTCTCCCTTGCAACTCTTGATGCGGCAGCGCAGGAACTTGGCGCTGGGATTCTTTCGGCAAAGGGACTCACCCAGGCAAAGATCGATGAGGCACTCGATGCCGTCCACTCGGTTGCACTGCGCAGGGCGCCCGGGGGCCCGGCTCCCTTTGCGACAAAGATTGCGCTCGAAGAACGGCGCAAACAGCTGGACCGGGATTCCGCACTGGTTGACGAGCGGCTGGCAAAGCTGGCCACAGCAAAGGATGAACTCATATCCGACGCACGGAGGCTGGTAGCATAACGACCTCGATGAAATCCGGGGACGTGGTGTCGTGCGAATACGGGGGCAAGACCCACAAGGGAATTTTCATCACCAGCCGGGATGGCATGGCCGTGGTAAAACTCAGTTCCGGCTACAATATCGGTGTCCCCCCAGCGTCATGCACCTGCATTGAACCGTCAGTTCCAACACCCCCGCGAACCCGCGAGGTAACAAAGACTGCCGGGCTGCCGGATCTCTCGATCATCTCCACCGGCGGGACCATTGCGAGCCGGATCGATTACCGGACCGGCTCTGTCTCCAGCCAGTTCGATGCCAGCGATATCCTGACAGCAATTCCGGAACTGGCACAGATCGCCAATTACCGAACCCTCCCGCTTGCGGCCATCCTCTCCGAGAATATGACGCCTGCAATCTGGCAGGAACTGGCCCGGGCAATATATGCTGAGATTAAGAATGGCGCGAAAGGAATCATCGTCACGCACGGTACTGATACGATGGCCTACAGTGCTGCTGCGATCAGTTTCATGATCGATACGCCCGTTCCGATCATCTTTGTCGGCTCGCAGCGTTCGGCCGACCGGCCTTCCAGCGACAATGCAATGAATGCCGTCTGTGCAGCTGCTGCCGCGACAAGTGATCTTGGCGAAGTTGCGGTTGTCATGCACGCGTCTACCAACGATGACACCTGCGCCATCCACCGCGGCACGAGGGTGCGCAAGATGCACACCTCGCGTCGCGATGCGTTCCAGAGTGTTGGACTGCCGGCCATCGGCTCGGTCGCCTATCCCTCGCGGGTAGTAACCCTCTCGTCGGATGCGTTCCGGCGCGGCAGCCATAAACTCGCACTTCATGACAGCCTTGAACCTTCCTGTGCCCTTTTACAGTTCTACCCGGGCATGTCCCCGGATAGTATCCGGGTCTATGAAGGCTACAAGGGCCTCGTACTCGCAGGTACCGGGCTCGGGCACGTGAGCACCCTGCTCATCCCGGCCATTGAGAAACTTGTTGAGTCGGGCACGCTCGTTGTGATGACCTCGCAGTGCATGCACGGGAAGGTCTGTGACCGGGTGTATGATACCGGCCGCGATCTCCTGAATGCCGGAGTTATTGAGGGGGGCGACATGCTCCCTGAAGTGGCACTCGTGAAACTGATGTGGGTGCTGGGAAATGTCAAAGACAAAGAAAAAGCGGCTGCGATGATGCAGACCGATCTTAAAGGGGAACTGAACCGGAGGTCCGCTCATGGATTATAAGGCGCTGGGACTGGTTGCGGGAATCGAGATCCACCAGCAGCTGGATACTAAGGAGAAACTGTTCTGCCACTGCCCGACCCTGCTCCGCGAAGTCGACGAGCACAGCGGGGAGTTCTTCCGGTACCTCAGGGCAACCGAGAGCGAGATGGGCGAGATCGACCGGGCCGCAAAAGAAGAGATGAAGCGCGACCGGAAGTTCCTGTACTATACGTACAACACGACCTGCCTTGTCGAGAATGATGAGGAACCCCCGGCACCGTTAAACGATGAAGCGCTCGCGGTCTGCCTGACGATTGGCAAGATGTTTGGCATGACCCCGATCCCGCAGATTCACGTGATGCGCAAGCTCGTTATCGACGGCTCGAACACGAGCGGGTTCCAGCGCACCGCACTTGTCGCGGTCAAAGGGGCGCTCCCGAACGGCGGCGAGATCGAGACTATCTGCCTTGAAGAGGAAGCGGCCCAGCGGGTCAAAGATGATCTCTTCTCGCTTGACCGGCTCGGTATCCCCCTCATCGAGATCACCACCTCGCCCTGCATGCACACCCCCGAAGAGGTGCAGAAGGTGGCCGAGTATATCGGTATGGTGCTCCGTTCAACCGGCAAGGTCAAGCGCGGGATCGGCACGATCCGGCAGGATGTGAACATCTCGATCGCGAGCGGTGCCCGGGTCGAGATCAAAGGCGTGCAGGAACTTGACCTCATCGCAGAGGTTGTCAAGCGCGAGGTTCAGCGGCAGCAGACCCTTCTTGCCATCCGCGACGAACTGTGGAAGCGGAATGCATCGGTTGCCCACGTAACATCACAGGATGTGACCGGCCTTTTCAAAGAGACGAAATCAACCGTCCTTAAGAAAGCAAAGCGGATCTCGGCCATCACCCTCAAAGGATTTGCCGGTCTTGTCGGTCGCGAACTCCAGCCGGGCCGCCGGCTCGGTAGCGAGATGTCGGACTATGCCAAGAAATGCGGGGTGGGCGGGATCTTCCATACCGACGAACTGCCCGCGTACGGCGTGACGCCGGAAGAAGTCGCGATGCTCCGCAGCCATATGCATGCAGAAGAGCAGGACTGTGTAATTCTTGTTTCAGGAGCAAACGAGAAGCAGGCGGCGTGTGCACTCAACCAGGTGATCCTCCGGGCAGGCATGGCAATCTCCGACAATCCCGTGCCGGAAGAGACCCGGAAGATGTTAGAAGAAGGCAGCAGCGCGTACATGCGCCCACTGCCCGGTGCCGCAAGGATGTATCCCGAGACAGATGTCCTCCCGGTGGTCATTGGAGAAGATCGCTGGAATAAGGTAGTGGTCCCCGAGCTGCTGACGCACAAAGCCGGACGGTATGCAAAGGACTATGGAATCGACCTGAATTATGCGCTTCAGCTGGCCGGTTCGGATAAACTGCCGCTCTTTGAGCGGGCTGTCAGGGAAAAGATCAAACCCAAACTCGCGGCCTTTACTCTCCTCTCAACTGCAACCGAACTCCGGCGCGAAGGCGTTGAGGTACGCGCGGTAACCGATGAGAGTTATCTCGCCATCTGGCATGCCGTGGAGAGCGGCCGGGCGGCAAAGGAAGCAATTCCGGTACTCCTGCGCAGCATAGCTGCAGGAAGTCCTGTTGATGCAGCCCTCGCCGAACTCGCCCCTGCCGTATCGCGCGCAGAGCTTGAGACCGTCGTGAGAAAGATTATTGCTGCCCGCATGGACTTTGTGAACGAAAAAGGCAAAGCCGCATTGGGCCCCCTCATGGGTCTTGTTATGGAAGAGGTGCGGGGCTCCGTTGACGGCAAGCTTGTCAGCGAGATCTTACGAAAAGAGATCGATGCGGCGGTTACCGGAAAGAACGGGTAACTGCCCCTCTTGTTTCGCAGTGTCTGGTCTTCAGGCGCGAACCTTTATGAGTGGTGCAACAGAATTAGATAAGGAGTTTAACTATGGGCAAAACAGGAACAACAATATGGGCACAGATTAAGGGAGTAAAAGGTAAGATCAGGCTCGTCCCCAAGAAGGAAGGTCTGGCAAAAACCCCCGGCCCGAACCAGCGGTTCAAAGCAGGCGCAAACGTCAAGCAGATCGATGCGGCTGCTGAAGCATTACAGGGTCGCGGCGGCAAGCGCGGCGGCAGCAAGGGCGGCAGGCGCGGAGGCAGCAGGGGCGACAGGTCCGGCGGCTCCGGTCTGAACGAGTCCACGGCAAACCCGATGATCCGCAGACGCATGGCAAGACCCAAGGTCTCCGCGCTCGGTACAAAGGCAAAGTCTTCCCGGTAATCTGATTACATCAATACGCCCTTCATGGGTGGACATAAAAAAAAGATCCACCCACCCCGGTTTTTTGATCTGTTTTTTTTGAGATTTATTCCGTCAAGGATAACTATCTTTTATCCACAACAACTATGGTGAGTATGGATCTCAAGACTGCAGTCAGAAGTTTCCAGTTCGGTGAGAAGGCAAAATCCGAACTGATCATGGTATCCCAGTTCTGCATCGCAATGACCGGGTTTTCAGAACAGGAGCGTACCGGGGGACGCAGGATGCTCCTCATGCATATGGAGTCGGTACGAAGCGAACTCCAGTTTGCTTTCAAGAGCACCGGACAGACCGAGTTCTCAAAAGCTGTCAATGCACTTTCTGAAGCGATCTCGCTTCTTGAGAGCAACCAGTTCGATGAGGCATCGCAGAAAGTGGCAGTAGCCATCAGTGCATCCACAACGCCCGCACAGGAAGCATGGCAGGTATTATCAGAACATGGACTCCTCTGAATTTCTCGGATTTTTAACCAGCCGCTCTTCGGTACGCGAGTACGGCAGCGAGCCTCTCTCCCAGGAAGAGATCGATTATATCGTGACCTGTGCCGGCACCGCGCCGAGCGCCGGTAACCTTGAATCCTGGGATGTTGTTATTGTAACGGATGAAGATACCCGAACCGCACTTGCCGAGGCTGCACTCGACCAGGCACACATTGAAAAGGCTCCTGCGATCTTTGTCGTATGTGCAAATTATGTCCGCGCAATGTCCCGCTATGGGGACCGGGGGATCCTGTATGGCCTGGAAGATGCAACGATTGCCTGCACCTACATGATGCTGGCAGCACATGCCCGCCACCTCCAGTCCTGCTGGACGGGCGCTTTCGATGACGAGGAAGTGCGCACTGTGCTTTCCCTTCCCCCGCACATCCGTCCGGTCGCGCTGCTTGCAGTAGGAAAAGGCCATCCCCCGGCCCAGCTGACCGGGCGCATGGCCGAGGGTGAACACGTGCACCTTGATACATGGTAATGGAGATAACAAAATGGCAGATTATGTTGTAACAATAGAATCCGCATGGCTCGTTCGCGATGTCAAATCACTCGATGACGCGATCGGGATAGCCATCAGCGAAGCAGGCAAGCGCCTGAACCCCCAGGCAAAGTTTGTTGAAGTTGAGGCGGGATTTTTAGCCTGCCCCTACTGTGAAGAGACGCTCTCAAGCGCAATCGTGGTGGCAGATACCGCCCTTGTCGGGCTCGTTCTGGAGATGAAGGTCTTCCGCGCCGAGACCGCAGAGCATGCAGGCCGGATTGCCAAGCAGACCATTGGTAAAGCCCTGCGGGACATCCCCTTAAAATTACTGGACGTGCAGGAACAATGATCCATATAGTCGGGCACACGGCCATCGACCACATCTCCCGGGTGGCCCATCTCCCGGCAAAGAACTGCTCGACCCATATATCAGACCGGCAGATCTATTACGGCGGCGGTGCGGCAAACATTGCGGCTGGAATTGCCATGCTGGGCGAACCAGTAACCCTGGTCTCCTGCATTGGCGACGATTTCGTCGGGACCGACTATGAACGCTGGATGCAGAAACTCGGGATCGGCCAGCAGTTCTTCATCGTGCCGGGCACCCATACCCCCACAGCGTTCATGTTCACCGATGACTCGGGTGACCAGATGACGTTTTTTGAGTGGGGGGCATCAAAGGCATTCGCCCATTCGGAAGCACCGTCCCTCCCGTTTGTGCACATGGCAACAGCTGATCCCACGTTCAACTGCCGGATTGCAGAGCGAAGCGAGTTTGCCTCGTTCGATCCCGGGCAGGATGTCTTTTATTATTCCAAGGAACAGCTCGAGACTATCATCGCCAATATCAATGTCCTCTTTGCCAACCAGCATGAGGTAAAGCAGATGTGCGAGACGCTGGGTATCACCCGGGAGGCGCTGATCAGCCGGGTGGACACGGCTATCTTTACCATGAGCGGTGATGGGAGCCATCTCTATACAAAAGGCAAAGAGCACTTTGTTCCGGTTGTCCCGGTCAAACTTGCGGATCCCACGGGAGCCGGCGATGCCTACCGCGCCGGGTTCCTCTCGGCCTATGTACGCGGGTATGCTCCGGTAACCTGTTGCAAGATCGGTACCGTTACGGCATCGTTTGTTGTCGAACATATCGGCTGCCAGACACATCTTCCCGACTGGAATGCCATGAAGCTGCGATACCAGCAGCATTTTGGCACCCTTGATATGCCGGGAAATACAGGAATTTGATCATGAGCTGGGCTGCACTCACTTCCGGGGGTAAGGACTCGATCCTCTCGTGCCAGAAGGCAATCGACAGCGGAAAGGATGTACGGTACATGGTGACGGCCCGCCCGAAGAACCGTGACTCGTATATGTTCCATTCGGCCAATCTCGATGCCGTACCGGTCATTGCCCGGGTAGCCGGCATGGAGTACGTGGAGATTGAGACCCACGGGCGCAAGGAAGAAGAACTATCGGATCTAAAAGCCGGGCTTGCGGCACTCGATATTGAGGGAGTGATTGCCGGTGCCGTTGCCTCTGAGTACCAGGCAGTCCGGGTGAAGACGATCACCGATAAACTCGGAGTCGAACTCTTCTCCCCGCTCTGGCATATGGACACAGAACTCCTGTTACAGGAAGTGGCAGCCCGGATGGATGCCCTGATCGTTGTCACTGCCGCAGAAGGGCTCGATGAGACGTTTCTCGGTGAACATTTCAACCAGGACCTCATCGCCCGGCTCAAGCGGGTCGCTGCTGCACGGCGGATAAATCTTGCCGGCGAAGGAGGGGAATACGAAAGTCTTACTCTCAACGCCCCGTTCTTCTCCCGCCCCATTACCTATACCACAGAGGAGATCCGGTCACTGCCTGACCGGCACGAGCTTGTATTAGGAGGGTTTACCTGATGGCGCAGGACAGCGATGTGAAACTGGGGCAACTCACCAAGTATATCTTCACTGCACCGTCCGCACTGAGATCCTTTCTTCTCATTGTCGTCCTTGGCCTGATCATCGATGGTGCCTGTGCCCGTGCCTGGCTGACTCTTCCGTTCTCCGGCAATATCGCGTACACCCTCCCGACCGTGCTGAGCAGTAACCTGTTCTTCCTGCCGGAAAAATTCCTGTTCTCGGGTACCATTGCATTCAGTATACCGGCAATCGCTGCCCTGCTCCTGACAAAGCCCATCATCGAGTACAGCGGCAAGACCATGACCTGGAACCGGTCCGGCCTCCTTGCACTCGCATGCACGGTATTTGGCGTGATCATCACACTTGCCGCCCTTTTATCCTCGGTCACGCTCATCCCCCTGTTCTACGCAATCTCGCTGGGTTTTATCTTCGGTCTTCGACTTTTAGTCCTTGTTGCGATTGCTGATTACCGGGTGACAAGAATGATCTTGCCGGCCCTGACCCAGAGTGGGGTAGGGGTGATTGTGGGGATGCTCCTCTTCTCCCCCTCGTTTGCAATCTTTGCACTGGTTCTTCACCTCGTATTCGGGTTGGGTTTTGTTATCCTTATCTGGATTATCGAGCGTCCTCTCAAGCATGCATTCGGGATACGGGGACTTGCATTCATTAACGCATTTATTGCCCATATGACCGACGGGTCGAAAGGCATGGAAAATTTCTTCCGTGATATTGGAGAAGAGATCTTTGTCCCGCAGGTCAACTTCTTCTTCCGGCGCGGGAAGGGCGAGCCTGTCCTGTTCACGGTACCGAATCTTCATCCGGGCCCCATGGGTGAGATTGGCGGGGGTAACCTGCCCAAGGTGCTGCACGATAATTTTCCTGAAGAGACGCTCGTTGCCCACGGGTGCGCCACGCACGATTTCAACCTGGTCTCGGAATCCGAGATCGATAAGGTGATCGATGCGATCAGGAAATCCCGCAGTGATCTTTCCTATGCCGGGGCAGCAGGACAATCCGGGCGCCTTGCCGTTGGGTCTGTCCAAGTGCTTTACCAGCGGTTCAATGATTCGGTACTTCTCATTACCACTCGTTCCCCCCAGAGAACGGAAGATCTGGACTTCTCGATTGGATCAACGATCATGGCAGAAGGACACCGCCTCTTTCCCCATGTCGCCCTGGTCGATGCCCACAACTGCATGACCGATCTCTCCTCTCCGGTTCTTCTTGCAACCCTGACCGCTACGGAATACCAGCGTGCGGCCATGGACGCCATGGAAGCCTGCAAGATCTCACCTATGCACCCGCTAAAGATTGGTGTCAGCCACATGACCGTACCCTACCTCCGCGAGCAGGGCTTCGGAGACCTGGGAATCCAGGTACTGGTTGTTGAAGTGGAGGGGCAGCGCACGGCCTATGTCCTCTTTGACGGCAACAACATGGCCCTGGGTGTACGTGAAGTGCTGCTTGAGCAGATTCTGACCCTGGTCGATCATGCAGAAGTGATGACTACGGATTCCCATGTGGTCAATACGATCACCGGAAAGAACCCGGTTGGTATGCACGTACCCGCTGCTGAATTCCTGCACTATGTGATGCAGAGTGTCGGGGATGCGATCAATGATCTCTCTCCCGCTGAGGTGGCAGCGAGCACTGCTCACTGTGAACACGTGGTGGTCTTCGGTTCAAACCGGATCTCGCAACTGGCGAGCACGGTCAATGCCATGCTCGTATTTGTTGCACCGCTGTCGCTTGCCATGCTGCTCCTGGCATTCCTGCTCTCTCTCGTTGCGTATGCGGTGATGGGATAGACCTCCTCCCAAAATTTTTGCGATTTTTTTTGCGAATTATTTTTTTCCTCCGGGTTCCTGTTCTCCGGATACCCGTATCCAGCACAAACAATGCACTGCTCACGCGTTCATGGTCATTCCGTATAGTTCAATTTCATTCGAATTTGTCTGCTGGTGTTTCGTAATGTCGGGCGGTTTGATTTTTTCTGGAATTTACGGCAGGGTCTTATCGCTTGTCTTGCGGGATCGGACAGAGCCCTTCTCTGGGCATCAATATATGGGATTAAAGAGAACAAACCGGTAATCTCGTGGATAAGCTATGACATCAGCACAGGATGATCCGGCGTTTGCGCTGGCAACCGGGGAGAACACTAGTACCTCCATGGAATCTTCAGAACCGGACCCTGAGGGGCACCGGGTAGATCTCTACCTGGATCTCGGGAGAACTCTCTACGAGTCCGGGGCATCTGTCCAGCGTATCAATGATTCCGTCCGGTACTGTGCCCATACGCTTGGGGATGACGATGTTCATGCGTTTTTGGGCAATGAAGCGATCGAAGTAGGCCGCCGGACCGGGGAGCGTACGCAGATCCGTATGCATGCCTTTCGTGAACCCGTGCGGGTCAATGCAACCATTCTTCAGGGAGTCAGCCGTATCCTTGCCTCCTTTGGCACCGGCGGGGCAACTCCCGAATCGGTCAGGAGCAGACTCCAGGCATTACGGGACCTGCCCCCGGTCTTTCCGGCATGGTTGATCGTAGTAGCGGTTGGTGCAGCCTGTGCTGCATTTGCTTTGCTGAACAATGCTGATCTGCTCTCCCTCTGGGTTGTCTTTATTGCCGCGTCGATAGGTTTTGCAACCAAACTGTATGCCGCTACCCGGGCCGGCAACCTGTATCTTACTGTGTTGCTGTCGGCCCTCACCGCCTCGGTCTCGGCACTTGTCCTGCTCCCCTTCTCCCGGACTGCAACACCCGAGATAGCGCTCATCTCCTCGCTCCTCTTCCTTGTTCCGGGAGCAATTCTCATCAACGGGGGGCTCGATATCGTACGGGATCATACCGGTTGCGGGATCGCCCGTTTCACCTCGGTCATGGCACAGCTGCTGGTCATAACGGGGGTCCTGCTCATTCCCCTATCCCTCATTGCTCCCGATACCGGCAGTTCGATGATGCTCTCCATCGGCTGGACCGGTATCCTTGTAGGGGCAGCAGCGGCCGGAATCGCAGCGCTCGGTTTCTCGCTCATGATGAATATGCCCCTTGCGGCACTCCCGGGATGTGTCATCTGCGGGTGTGCAGCCCGGTTAATCCGGGAGATCGGAATTCTTGCCGGTCTGGATCCCATCATGAGTATCTTTATCGCAATGGCAACTGCCACCGTCATTGCTTTCGGGATTGGCAGGATCACCCGTGTCACTGAAGTGGTAATTGCCGTTGCTGCCGGTCTTCCCATGGTCCCGGGCCTTGCTGCCATCATGGGACTCAACGGTCTCTTCCAGCTCACGCATCCATCAGCCGTATTCCAGTCCGCTCTTATCCAGACGACTCTTCAGAGTTCTCTCTATGCAGTTGGCGTTTCCCTTGCGCTGGTTGCCGGAATTATCTTTCCCCTCATCATCATCACCCGGGGAAAACCTCGAATATAAAAAAAACCGGAACCGATCTCTCTCCGAACCTTTATTAATTCCTAATCAATGAAGTTATTATGCTCCCCAAAAAGGATTTTTCCGATGTAATTTACAATGTTCTCACTCCTTTGGATCTTCACGAGAAGGTTGCAGAGCTCATAACTCCGGAGAAAAATCCTGATGTTGTTATCACCTATGGACATGGGCATCTTTTTATCGGCCATAAAAAATTCAGCAATGGGTTATCGGTATCAACCGATGGGGTTGGCATGTGGGAGATACGGGGGCTGACCACAGCAAAGGACGATTCTTACGAGTACACTAGCGAGATTTTAAAAACGGAGCGGACCGAGACCGTTGCCCGGGCAATCGCTGCCCTGATGATCAGCTGGAATGAGAGTGAAACCGGGTAAAATAGAGCGGGATCCGGGTCCTTCCCCGGCAGGAGCATGACCCGGTATCTCCATGGCTTCGGATAGTCTCCCTGATGAGGAAAATTCTTTTTTTTAATTTTGTTTTGGATTATGACTTTCCACAAATGGCTGTTATGTCTTGCCTGTGCAGGCGAAGTCAACATACCCGTTCATGGGATCTGTCTTGAGCAGCCGGACCCTGACCTTCTCTCCAACTTTAAGGCCCTGCTGGCCCTGCATTACCCGGCCTTCCGCCGGGGGGGTTATGAGCCGGACATAGGTTCCTTTTTCAGATGCTCCGGAGACCAGTGCGTCAAACGATGTGCCGATCCTGTCCTGAAGCAGGACGGCCGCTGCGGCTTTGCGCATGAACCGTTCGACTTTCTTCGATGCTTTCTCCTTCTCGGTCAGCCAGGCTGACTGGTCGGTGAGTTCTTCTGTTGTATAGGGACTCTCTTCCTTGTCCAGGACGGTTTTGACCAGTCGCTGGATGATGAGATCTACGTAGCGCCGGTTGGGGGCGGTGCCATGCGTGTAATCGGTGACCGCGAGAGCAAAGTGACCGATTGGAACTTCATGGGGATCGAGCGGAACGTATTCCCCTGCCCCCATCAGTTTCACAATCGTGAGGGACAGGTCGGGGAAGCGGACCGGATCGGCTTCTTTCTGCCGGCTCAAAAATGCCGTGAGAGCCTTTGCATCCGGCTGATCGGGAAGATCCTCTCCATATACGGCAGCAGTCAGCACAATCCCGTCCCAGTGTTTCGGGATGCGGACTATGCGCTGGATCATTGGTATCCCTGCATTTCCGAGGAATGCTACCGTAGTGCCATTGGCAGCCACCATGAACTCCTCGATCAGGTTTCGTGCCAGGTTCTTCTCCTGGATAATGAGATCTTTTACCGTACCGTCTTCAACAACGGGCTCGGCCTCTATTGTTTCGAGTTCGAGCGCACCCTGTTCGGTGCGGGATTTTTTTAACCGGAGTGCTGCTTCGTGCTGTAGCCGTACCTGGGCTTCAAGTCCGTCAACCTTTCGGATGGTATCAGGAACCGGCCCGGATCCTTCGAGCCAGTCTCCGACTTCTTCATAGATGAGTTTGGCCTTGTTGGTCACCAATGCCCTAGAGAGGTTACCATGGCGGACACTGCCATCGGTAAGAACTGTGTATTCTATGATCACAGCCCGGCAATCCTGGCCCGGAAGGAGCGATGTGATGCCTTTTGAGAGCCGGTCCGGCAGCATGGGGTACGTAACAATTCCCGTATAGACAGATGTACCATTATAGGCTGCGTACTGGTCAGCCTGCGAGTGCTTGGGGACATAGTGATCCACATCGGCAATTGCAATCCTGACATGGATTTCACCTTCCGGTCCCCGCTCGCAATACTCCATCTGGTCGAGATCCTGAGAGTCATGGTTATCGATCGAGGACCAGAGGAGGGCCCGAAGATCCTGCCCGTTCTTTCCGGTGGCTTCCGATGTATCCGGGTGTATCGCGTTCACTTCACGGATAACGGCTTTGGGGTACTCGGGTTTGAAGCCGTATTTCTGCATGGCAAAAAAACTTATAGCCTTAAGGTCTACGGAGCGGCGGTATTTCATAGGCGGTTGATTGGGATTTGGTGGCAGGGTTGATAAAACAGTGCGTGAGCCGGTTGAACTGGTTCATGGACTGGCATTATCAGCCAGCAGCACCCGATCAGTACCAGGAGAACAGTCCTGTTCTCTCTCTGATTATGAACGTGAAGATCCCCCGACATGGTATTAAGTATTTTCTCGTGGTCACGTTTGTTCTCATCCTGGGCATTGTTATTGTTCTTTTCCAGTCTGCAGCAACCCATCCCGGGCTGGTCCAGACCAATGCGAGCGGGTTGCAGGCATATTATGCCTATCATGTGACGTTCGTCACCTCCCATATGTCCACCGTCTTCCTCCGGCTTTTCTTATCCAATGCCGGTGTTGCACTCTTCATCCTTCTCGTTCCCCTGTACGGGGTCTGGATCTGGTGGCTGAACAGGACGCTTCTCAATCCTGTAATCAATCTCATGAAGGGAACGGTCCTTCTCCTGGTCCTTGCGCTTGGCCATAATTCATTCAGCTATGCCTGGGTCACATTCAGCACGTACCCGTTTCTTGTCTTTCTCACCATGTATTCTCCTCATGGATGGATCGAGATGCTCGCTTTTATTCTGTCAGGTACCTTCTCGCTGGTCTGCATTGATTCCCTGCAGAGGTACTTGGGCGATAGTCATGGCGAGCCTTCACTGCATCCCGGGGAGGTTGCCCTTTTTATTTTCAGCAGGGTCGGGCGGGTCTATGTGGTGATTGCCTGCCTTCTTGCGGTTGCCGCTGCCATTGAATGCTGGATTACGCCAGTTCTGGTTACCTCGGTGCTGGAACAGGTACTGTTGCAGCGGGTGATCTGACTGGGACTACGTTTCCGCATTTCTCTGGAAATACTCCCGGAAAAGTATGGTGGGGATTTTCCGGATCGATTTTTGCCCGGCTCTTTTTTATACCCCTTGTGCTGATCATTCATTATGTCGCCAAGACAATCCACGCCAAAAGACAAGAGCGATGTGAACGTCCCGGTCAAGACAGGACCCAGCCAGGATCGGGATCGCCAGCTGCAGGATGCCCGGCACCACCCGGCGGCCCATCCCCTCCCGCACCCGGAGCACAAACCCATCAAGAAGCGGCTCTTCCGGCAAAACATACGCCCCATTCACATCCCCATGGCGATGAGTTGCCTGCCCATACAAATCCGCCAGGTCCTATCAAGCCGGCAAAAAAGATCACCCGGACCGGGGCCAAGAAGTAATCATTCATCTTTTCTTATTTTTAAGATAATTATAATACTCTCTTTTACCGATCTGTCTGCATGGCACTCAGGGAAAAGATCCTGGATGTAATTGAAGGTCCCCATGCAGCAGCCGTGGCCACGGTTGCCGGGGGGCTTCCTGCGGTACGGTTTATGGTACTGAGTGGATTTCCCGATATGACCTTTGTGGGAGCCACCATGAAAAATACGCACAAGGTTGCGGAACTTTTGAAAAATCCTCATACTGCCATATCCATCTGGTCCGGTAAGGAATTTTCCGATCCCTATGTCGAGATCAGGGCAAAAGGGGAAGTGCACGAGGACCTGGCAACCAGGAAGAGATACGGGAACCCGATGTTTGAACAGTATTTCAAATCAGTTGACAATCCGGATTATGTGGTCCTGAAATTCTCTGCTGAGGAGATCACGTATCACGAGCCAAAGATGATGGGCCAGGAAGTCTGGAAACGGTAAGAAATCTTTCCCCAACTTCATGTCCTTTTTTTATACATGGGACAAAAATCTGTATCGCGTTTTAGATCTTCCAAACCCGGGAAACTCATTTTACGGCCTTTTCATACGATCGTTTATCCCGTCAGCGTGACAATCGATACGAACAGCGAGCCCTCATATGTCATCTACTCAGTTTTTCCCCCTGCCCCCCGAACTCCTCGCCCTTGCCTGCGAAACGGTGAACCGGCGTGTTGACCAGTTACCGTTCATGCAGGATGGGTGCTCTCTCACTCCCGAGCTCATCGGTGTTACCATGGAATGCCTCAATGCTGAGTTTTCAAAAACTCTTGCGATACACTCGAAACAAACTGCCGAGAAAATGGATCCGGAAGGACTTGACCAGTGTCTTGCAGTGCGCCAGGATCTCACGGGGGATCTTCCCTGTGCATCTGTGGTAACCGATGTGCTCTGTCGCGCGGGAATCGCTGATAAAACCGAAGTTGTCGACACGAAGTCACACGCGCGGACCCGGGCTGTCCGGCTGCTGCCCCCGTGGACCTGGCATAGTGCATCTGCCCCGGTCGCTTCCCCTTCCCCGGCAGGTACGGGGACCGGGAGCGACACTCCACCCGATCCATGGATGAGTCTCTGCCCGGTCTGCCGGACCGGAATCTTAAACCGGGTGTTTGGAAAGCAGTTGTATGGTATTCCCCACACCGATTATTATGTTGAATGCACTCATTGCGGGGCTAAATTCATCCCGGAAAAAGAGAAGTTCTGCCTGGTCTCTGTTGCTACGATACGCGATCCCACCTGGAAACGCTATTTAAACAAAGCTTTCTCACCGGAATCATGGATAGAGATTGCGCGCGCCAGCGGTGCGGGCCCGGCAAAGCGCATAATCTCCTCATCTCCTCACCGCTCCTCTGCCCCGGCCTCATTTTGTGCCCCGTTCCGTGTTCCCCCGCCCCGTAACCAGGCCGTATCCATTGTGCTCAAAACGGGGTCTCTCATTACTATGAGAGACGGATCCCTCGGTGTTCCGGTCAATGATAAGATCCTCTATTTCAAACCGGTAAAACTGATATTTTCCGGGGGATTGAAAGAGGATGTCTTTGAAAAGGAACAAAAAATCCTAAAAGATATCATCAGCACTCCTGCTTATGCCCACCTTAAAGCAAAGACCGAAGAGAAGTATGCAAATTATCTTCCGCTTCGTCTCGGGCTCTTTTGCTGGGAGAGGAAGGAGAAACACGATCCCTTTTACCGTGAATTCTTAAATCCCTGGGGCGATGAAAAATTCGGTACCTTTATGGTGGAAGATACCGACCTCTCCGGCAAAAAAGGAGTATATATCGTTGTTACTGAAGGGAAAGCCTGCCATGCCGGTTACAGTCATGAAACCTTTAAAAAGACCCTCTCCCAGGAGTTCAGCCGGATCACCGCGGGAGATTGCTACCTGGACCGGGATGGCACCCGCTGCCGGATCAACGCACTCCTGTGCCTGCAGAAAAAAATAGCCACGGTATATCTTCATGCAGTTGATAATGAAGAAGAACGGGTCCGGATTGTTGATGCCCTTATGAGCCGTTCACCGGTCAATACTCCGTAAAAAAATTGTGAAATGGACCGATGAATTTCGCGATACCGATCAGAGTATTTTTCATATGTAATGCAAACATTATAGTTAACTACTCTGGATACCGATCAAGGTGATCATAAATGAAGTGCCCTCACTGTGGGATGAATATACGCGATAATATTGTGGAGTGCGGCTATTGCGGCGGCCAGATATCACACAGCTCCGGCAAGACTTCTGCAGCTGGTGGCAGGACCGTACCCAAAGAGAGTCCTGCAAAAAAAGCGACAAAACCCATAAAACCGCAGGAAGAAGAGGCGGAGAATGAAGATGAGGAAGGAGGCGGGCTCTCGCCATACCTTCAGCCGGGGGAACAGGTCCAGATTGGATCTCTCAATGTATCGGTAAAAAAATTCTTTTTCCATGCATATCTTACCGATAAACGTATTTTTTTGATCGATACCCAGGAAAAGAAACTCAAGGTTACTGCAAAGGATGTAGCACGGGATACTATTGCTGAATGCACCAGCGAGTTTTCCGAGAATTCAGATCCCGTCCTTGTCCTCTCCATCCGGTCTCCTGATGAGGAGATCAAGACAATGAAAATTGTCTTTGTCCAGAATGGCACGGACCGGTCAACCGAGATCGACGAGTGGATCTCCCTCCTGCAGGATGCACGACCGCATAAGAAATCCTCAAAGAAAATGGCAGAGGCCGAAGAACCTGTTATGCAGGACGAAGAACCGGTAACTTCTTCCCCCGCAGAAAAACCCGCTGCAAGGGAGGGCCTGCATCCGACCCGGAAGCCTGCCAAGGAGCACGAGAAGCAACCCCCGGCAAAGCGACTGCTCTCTGTTTACAAGGCGCCCGTGGAAGAAGAAGAGACGGAGCCCGAGGAAGAAGAACCACCCCGGCGTTCTCCGGTCAGGCAGCAGGAGCCTGCGAAAAAATCCATCTCGATCAGAAGCTATGACCGGGAGATCCCCGAAACGCAGAATGAGGATGTGAGACCTCCAAGAAAACCTGAAGTGCAGTCAGCAATGAAAGTTGCCATGAAGAGTGCCATGCAGCCTCTCAGGCAGCCTTCTGCTTCACAGCCGATACGGAGAGTCACGTCAGAACCCATGTATCGTCAGCCGGTTTCAGAACCCGAACCCGCTCCCTTTGTTGAGATTCTGCCAGATGAACCCCGGGAAGTTGTGGAAAAACCTGTACGCGAAGAAGCCGGCAATCCCCAGTTCTGTCATAACTGCGGCAAGAAACTCCCCCATAATGCAAACTTCTGTCCCGGGTGCGGGACGAAATTATCCGCACATCGGACCGGGCACACCCTGCCATCTGCCTCCACATCATCTCATGGATCCTCGCATGCACCGTCATCCCCGCAGAGGAAAGTACCAAAGATCATGGTATCTGCTTCTGATGACGAGGAAGAGGACCGTAACGATGCCGCACCGGCACCGGTAAAACCCCCGGTGAAAAAGGCTCCCCCGAACAGTGAGATGACCATTCTCCATAAATTCCTGAGACGATAAAAAAGTTCAGGGAGTTATTCCCTGAATTATTCTGTTTAAAAAAAATATCAATATCATCCGATCTGTTTTAGCCCGCTCCCAAAATGACTGGCAAAAACTCCGGGGTCCTTTGGGATAATTTCTTCGGTTTCTCAATATTTTTAGTGGTTCGTTCTTCTGGGTATGATCGCATTTATGGTGAAACTGCGCTGAGAAGATTCACACTTCATGAGTGGTTTTATGAGAGAAAAAAGCCATATTCCATTACTCCCGGTCATTTTTGGACCGCAGAAGAAAACGGTTATATCACTACCAGTCCCTTTTATTATTACGAACTCTCACGAGGAACGGCATGAAGAGAAATATCCAGATTGAAGCATTGGACCAGATCCCCCTGGAAAAACAGCGGATTGAACTTGTTGAACGCAAATGCCTTGGCCACCCGGACAGCCTTGCTGACGGAATTGCCGAATCGATCAGCCAGGCACTCTGCAAGACATATCTCGAAGAGTTCGGGGTAGTGCTTCACCACAATACCGATCAGGGAGAAGTTGTTGCCGGAGAATCCCGCCCGAAATTTGGCGGCGGCCGGATGATTCGCCCGATCTATGTCCTGCTTGACGGTCGTGCAACCAAGCAGTTCAATGGCGTCACTATCCCCGCTGATTCTGTGGCTGTTGAAGCTGCACACACCTATCTCCACAAGATTCTCCCCGAACTCAATCTCAACCGCGACCTGATGGTCGATTGCCGACTTGGGACCGGTTCTACCGATTTAAGGGATGTGTTCAAGCCCTCAACCGGAAAAACCCCCCGGTCAAACGACACCTCGTTTGGTGTCGGTCATGCCCCCTTCTCCGAAGTTGAGACCATCATAAGAAACGCAGCGGAATATATCGATGTGAAACTCCGGAAAAAATATCCCGCAATCGGACAGGATATCAAGATCATGGGTCTGCGCGATGGCAACACCATCACCCTGACAATCGCCTGTGCCATTGTTGACAAATACTGCGCAAATATCAAGGAATACCAGGAGTACATGGTCCTTCTCAATGAAGAGGTGGTAAAGATCGCAAAGAAAACAACCAAGCGCAAGGTTGTCGTCCACGTCAATACCGCAGACAACATCAAGAAGGAGAGCATCTTTTTGACCGTTACCGGTACATCAGCCGAGATGGGCGATGACGGTTCAGTTGGTCGCGGCAACCGCTGCAATGGTCTCATCACCCCCAACCGCCCCATGAGCATGGAAGCGACCAGCGGTAAGAACCCGATCAACCACATCGGTAAGATCTACAACCTTCTCTCAACCCAGATTGCACAGGAATGTGTCGTGAAAGTAGACGGGATTGACGAGATGTATGTCCGGCTCCTCTCGCAGATCGGCCAGCCAATCGACCAGCCGCTTGTTGCAAGCGTCCAGGTGCTGCCAAAATCCGGGTATAAATTAAAGGATATCAACAGCGAGATTCTCTCGATTGTGGATGAGAAACTTGCAACCGTCACCCAGGTCACCGAGAGAGTTATCCGTGGCGAACTCAAGACATTCTGATCTACAATGCAGGAAAGGCGAATCGCAGGAACGATCGTGAAAGCAATAAAAACTGAAAAAACAAAAAAACCCGCAAAAAAAACCGGGAACCTCACCCCTTTTTCTGATATCGTGCGTCTTGCGATCCCCAACAAAGGCAGGATTGCCGCGCCGATCATGGAACTTGTGGAAAAGAGCGGGCTTCATCTTGCTGAAGTAGGGGAACGGAGACTTATCACCAGAACTCTTGATCCTCATGTCGAGATCCTCTTCGCCCGCCCGGTCGATATTCCGGAGTACGTGGCAACGGGTGCCGCTGATCTTGGTATCACCGGTCATGATATGGTCATCGAGCGTGAATCCGATGTGGAGGAGCTGCTTGATCTCCAGTTCGGAAAAGCCAAACTGGTTCTCGCAGTACATGAGGATTCCGCTGTCACTTCCGCAAAAGAACTTGCAGGAAAGAAGATAGCCACGGAATTTCCGGTCATCACCCGCACCTACTTTGCCCAGCAGAAGGTCAAAGTCAATGTCGTTCTTGTGGGCGGAGCCTGTGAAGCTACCCCCCAGCTGGGGATAGCAGATGCGATCATCGATCTCTCGAGTTCGGGAACTACGTTAAAGACCAACCGGCTCCGGGTGATCGATGAGGTGCTCCAGACATCAACGTTCCTGATCGCAAACAAGGAATCGCTCCGGACCAAGAAGGAGAAGATCGACGAGATCCATCTTGCACTCGAGAGCGTGATCCGTGCCCGGGGACAATGTTACCTGATGATGAACGTGAAGCGTGCCTCGCTTGAAGCCGTGAAAAATGTGCTGCCCGGTCTCTCGGGACCAACGGTGATGGAAGTAGCCTCAAATGAGAATCTGGTGGCTGTGCATGCTGTGGTGAACGAGGAGCGTGTCTACTCGCTGATCAATGCATTGCGACGGGCCGGTGCCAAAGATATTCTCGTGATGGCCATTCAACGGATGATCCGCTGATCTTGTATGAAAATTTTTCCTGCGGTTGATATTCTCGGGGGCAAGTGCGTCCAGCTGGTGCAGGGCAGGCGGGAGAGTGCGACTGCCTATGGCGATCCGCTTTCCTGTGCGACCCGCTGGCTGGATGAAGGTGCCGATGCCCTTCACGTGGTAAATCTTGACGGGGCTTTTGGAAGTTCAAAACAAAATGCCGGCCTGATTGCCGAGCTTATCAAAAAGACCGGTGTTGAGATTGAGCTGGGGGGTGGGATTCGATCGGTGGAGGATGCCGCTCACTGGCTCGATACCGGAGTATCGAGGATCATCATATCCACGCTCGCCACCCAGAAACCCGAGTGTATCCGGATCCTTGCCGACCAGTATGGCAGCGAACGGGTGATGGCGGGAGTGGATGCAAAAGGTAACCAGATCGCGGTGCATGGCTGGCAGGAGACTGCCGGTAATTACCTGGACTGGACCACCCGGTTCGAGGAACTGGGTGCCGGCTCCCTTCTCTACACCAATGTCGATGTGGAAGGTTTACAGCAGGGTGTCCGGTTTGAGCCGGTCAAGCGACTGATCGATCATACCCGGCTGCCGGTCGTCGTAGCCGGTGGTGTATCTGCACGTTCGGATGTTGCAGGTCTCAGGGAGATCGGGGCTTTTGGCGCTGTGCTTGGCTCTGCCCTATACAGCGGGAAGATTGCCCTCAAAGAAGCGCTGGAGGAGAGCCAATGAGTGTTGTGGAAATCAAGCGGGAAACAAACGAGACAAAGATCGTAATCAGGATTAATCCGGATGGTACCGGGAAGATCACGGTGGACAGCGGTGTCCCGTTCTTTGATCATATGCTCAATGCAATGGCACGGCATGGCGGATTCGATCTCACCTGTACGGCCAAAGGAGATCTGGGGGTGGACTGCCACCACACGATCGAGGATATCGGGATCGTGCTCGGGGATGCGGTAAAGCAGGTGATGGGCGATGGGAAGGGAATAAAACGGTTCGCTCATGCGATCATCCCCATGGATGAATCAATATCTACGGTAGTCCTTGATTGCGGAGGCAGGGGATATCTGGTCTTTAACGGCACGTTTGGAAGCCGGACCATTAACACAATTCCTGCTGATATCTTCGAACATTTCTTCTATAGTTTATGTAACCGGGCCGGCATTACGGCACATATTGCGTTCTCCGGGAAGAACGATCACCACCAGTGCGAAGCAGTGTTCAAGGCGTTCGGGATAGCGCTTGGCGAGGCGTTGTCGATGAGTGGGGATGAGAAAGCGGTCCGGAGCACGAAGGGGAAGTTCTGATATTTTTGGTTTGAATGGATGATGTGAGAGTAATCCACTGCCGTCAGGTTAATTTTGAAAACATAGATATCCATCAGATATTAGTA
>JBAXDE010000002.1:0-29109 GCA_037141115.1 Methanomicrobiales archaeon
TCCATCCACTGGCAGCTGGATGCAAATTTTGCCGGGGATTTTTCACGGCGCCAGTTTGCGGACTGGACCACAAATAGCTACAATCCCGGTATTCGTACCCTGGTTACGGACTGGATCGATCATATGGAATCGGATAGTGAAGTACTGCGGTGGTACCCGTTCCTTGACCCGATGGAAGATCTGCTGCTGGGGAAAAAAAGCCTGCTCCGGTGTGGTTCCGGGCACGCGAACTACAGCATCATGACCGACGGGCACATCGCACCCTGCCCGGTGATGATCGGCATGAAGGAGTATTATGTGGGGCATATCCGGACAGCGGATCCAGAACATTTGGACCGGGTGTTTGTCGGGAACGAATGTACTGGGTGCGGGATCTACGATTTTTGTGGGGGCAGGTGCCTCTACTCCAATATCACAAAACCCTGGAACCGGACGGAACGAAAAACGGTCTGTGGGACGGTGGAGAACCTGCATTCTGTACTTACTGAAGCAGTTCCCCGTGTCCGCTCTCTTCTCGGTAAGGGAACGATTACTCCTGAGGATTTTGTCCACGAAAAGTTCAACGGGTGCGAGATCATCCCGTGATCCAAATCATAGCCCGGATCCGTGATCTAAATTCCTCTACCTTCCGATCTGTTTTTCCCGACCTGACTTGGAAGTACACTTTTTTTAAGAACCGGCATCGGGCGTAAACCTCATCTCTGGATTGCACCAATACTAAAAATCATGGCTGGATCCTGGAAAGAGGCAAAAGAGTGTGCCCAAAAAGATGCACTCCCGCAGGTCTATCATGACTGTGACGCGGACACTTACGGAGCATGTAATGCAGGTGAGCACCAGGGATCATTTAAAGGGGGCGTATTTACCGAACATCGCTGCCTCTGTATGCCGGCACACCTTACTCCCGAAGAGCTTGATGAAAAAGAGAAGAAATTCCGCGATGAGAACCCGGACTGGTAAGAACGCTCACTTTTTTCGGAATTCATGACGGAACCGGTGCATGATGTCGTACATCATCAGCCGGAACTCGGCCCCGATATCTTCCCATGATTTCACATCCGAGACCGGTTCTTCAAGAGGGCTTTTTTTGATCTCATGGACAACCTGGCATTCTCCTTCGTTTTCCGGCTGTGGCACCCAGCAGAGCTTACGCATAATCTCAAAATAGCCACTGACAAGGACGATAATAAAGACTATGGGGACTATGACGAAAGAGAGGAGCCAGACAAACGAGTAGAGGCTGGTTGAGGCAACCGAATCAACCCACTGGAAGATATGGAGCATGAACGCAATGAGAAAGACGCTGCCAATCGCTTTGATGATCGGTGCAGGGAGATTGAGCGGGAACGGAAAGGTAAAGAAGATGTCGCCAACCAGCAGGAGGATCGAAATGAGCAGCAGCAGCCAGAAGTTCTCATTGAGAAACGAGACGCCGGCCAGGTAAACCGGGCTGTATATATAATGGGTAAGGATGTTTGCCAGCACGACTACGATCAGGAACATGATTATCCCGATCATCCGCGAGACAAAGACCGAGCCTAATGATTCATTTTGAAAGTGTCTCATTGTCCTGTCTTCCTTATGCTGATTAAGATTGGTCAAAGACTCTAAAAACATTCCCGTTCTGGTTTTTGCCTCCATAGTAACACCTATCATCCCGGCACACAATTCATCGGTATGAAGGTCAACTACAAACGCTACGGACTCTACCTGCTCCGGTGGCAGGCGAGTACTCCGCTTCTTGCCGTTGTCGGTATTCTTCTTGTGTCCATGGGCCAGTGGGTTGCAGCTATTGTTGCAAACCTGATAGGCGGACTGATCTTCGTCTGGGTGGACCAGTTCATCTTTACTTCCCAGAGTCTCGCAGCACAATGGGAGGTAAAAGAGAGTATCACCTGTGTGGACTGCGGTAAAACCGCCCGGGGGTACCGGCTCGTACGATCGGGGGATTATGACAGGACCCATGACCATGAACCAGAGTTCCGGTGCGAGGACGGCTCACAGAAAAAGACCGAGGAGCTCAAAGAGAGGGGAGTTAAGGTCCACTAAAGGACTATACCTGTTTTTTAATACTCGGTTATTATCGAAGAACTTTTTTTGACTATTCCTGACAGCCGGGTAATGATCAAGACTTGCAGAGTATACCTATCTCTTTCACACTCCGATAATCAGGTGACTTTCTCCTGTTAACGCTCAATTTATCTCCCTTTTTAGGTTCTTCCGGCCCTCACCCTTTATCATAGGTTCCTGATTCCGTATTCAAAACGAAAATATCCTTCATCAATAACCAAATAATTACAACAATGTATAAATGTGTACAAAGCAGACCATGATCCACACAACTGCCCGTGATGCGGCAGCTGACAGAATGGTGATGCCGGTGGACTGGAAAAGGCTATAAAAACGGATGAACTGATACTGAATCTTGGACTCAATGAATATCTGACCGCGGTAAAGGACCAGCCAAAACCGCTGATCATACCGCTCTGTGCCGAATTGCCATTGCCGGATATCTCCCCGCTGGATGTGTATACCGGGACACGGAACGGATCGGGGTTCCTGCTCGAATCAATGGAAGGGAGCGAGAAGATCGCCCGGTACTCCTATATCGGGATCGATCCCGAGTTCGTGGTTACCATAGGCAGGGCCGTGGAGGTCCGGGGCAATGAGCGCTTTACGTCAATTGCAAAAGATCCCGAAGGGGAGACCCCGGTTGACAAGATCAAGTCGATCCTCTCCCGGTTCTGCTACGTGAATGTGAAGGCCCCCCGGTTCTTCGGCGGTATGGTGGGCTATTTTGCTTATGACTGCGTGTACTCGCTATTTGAGAAAGTTCGCGAGGGGTACAACGGTATCCCGCCCGTTGCCGGGCCCTGCTCCCCCGAAGATCATGACGCCAGTTTCATGCTCACCAAGGACTGCATAATCTTCGATCATGCTGAACACAAACTCTTCATCTTCTCCAGCCCGTTCCTCACCTACGAATCTGATCTGGAAGAAGAGTATAACCGGAGCATTGCGAAGATCCGGGCGCTGGGTGATCAGATCACACGCCTTGCATCGGATAAGACAGCAGGTAAAACAGCAAAAAAGGCAAAGGCAAAAAAACCGGTGTACCTCCCGTCTGTATCGCAGGAATCTTTCGAGCGCTCTGTCATGCGGATAAAAGAGCACATTGTCGCAGGAGACATCTTCCAGGCAGTGATCTCGCGGCGTATGGAGTGTGCAGTCAAAAACGATCCATTCGCGATCTATGCAGCGCTCCGGGAGATCAATCCCAGCCCGTACATGTACTATCTTGATTTCGGGGACGAACAGGTCATTGGGGCGAGTCCCGAGATGCTCGTCCGGGTGGAGAAACGGCGGGTAACAACGGTGCCAATTGCCGGCACACGTCCCCGGGGACGCGATGCCCGTGAGGATGCACACCTTGCACAGGAGCTTCTCGAAGATCCCAAGGAGCGGGCAGAGCACACGATGCTCGTAGATCTGGCACGAAACGACATCGGCCGGGTGTGCCGGTTTGGTTCCGTTGAAGTCGGGGAGTTCATGGGCATTGAGAAGTTCTCCCATGTGCAGCATATCGTCTCTACGGTCAATGGCACGCTCAGGGACAATCTGGATTGTTATGATGCCTTCAAATCCTGTTTCCCCGCCGGAACGGTATCCGGCGCACCAAAGATCCGGGCAATGCAGATCATCGGTGAGGAAGAGACACAGAACCGCGGGCTCTATGCCGGGGCTGTCGGGTATATCGGGTTTGACCGGAATCTCGAGTTCGCGATTGCCATCCGCACCGTGATTGTCAAAAACGGCATCGCATCGGTACAGGTCGGTGCAGGGATTGTCGCGGATTCGGTGCCGGCCAATGAATGGAAGGAGACCGAGAGCAAGGCGTCGGCCATGCTGCGGGCGATCGAACGGGCCGGGGTATCCTCATGAAAGTCCTGATCGTGGACTGTTATGACAGTTTCACCTTCAACCTGTACCAGCAGGTGGGGAAACTCGGGGGAAACCCGGTGGTCATGACCTGTGACACACCCATTGAACAACTCGAAACGTGCGGGTGTGACCGGATCATCCTCTCGCCCGGGCCGGGAACCCCGCAGGATTCTGGTGTCAGCATGGAAGTGTTAGAAACGATGAGCAGGACGATTCCCACGCTGGGGGTCTGTCTCGGGCACCAGGCTATCTGCACGGCATTTGGAGGAGAAGTCATCCGGGCAGAGCACCTGATGCATGGAAAGACCTCTGCAATCCGGCACAATGGAGAGGGAGTTTTTACCGGCATGCCAGAGCCCTTTACCGCGATACGGTACCACTCGCTGGTTGCCCGAAAAGATTCCCTGCCGGAGGATCTTCAGGTATCAGCCACAAGCCTCGATGACCAGTACGTAATGGGAGTCCGGCATACCCGGTACCCGATCGAAGGGATCCAGTTCCACCCGGAGAGTATCCTCTCGCAGGAAGGCGACCGGATCATCCGGAATTTCCTTTACGGGACCCGGGGTGCATCATGATGTTTAAAGAGACGCTCACAAACCTTGCAGCACGGCGGGATCTTGACCCCGCAGAAGCAGCAGGGATGATGAGCATAATCATGGAAGGGCAGGCTTCACAGGCGCAGATTGGTGCATTTCTCCTTGCACTGCATATGAAGGGCGAGACTGCCGCCGAGATTGCGGCTTTTGCCCGGGTGATGCGGGATCATGCGATAACGGTACGACCCGTGACCGGCCGGATGCTGGTCGACACCTGCGGTACCGGAGGTGACGGGGCACAGACCTTCAACATCAGCACCGCATCGGCCTTTGTTGCTGCAGGAGCCGGTTGCCCGGTGGTCAAGCACGGCAACCGGGGAGTGAGCAGCAGGTGTGGTTCGGCAGATGTTCTCGCCGCTCTTGGAGTCAGTCTTGCACCAGCCCCGGAAGTGCAGGCACGCATTGTAGAAGATGTAGGCATCGCGTTCTTCTTTGCCCCGGATTACCACCAGGCCATGAAACATGTCATGACCGTCCGGCAGGAGATCGGGTGCAGGACGATCTTCAACATCCTCGGCCCGCTGGCAAACCCCGCAGGTGCACAGGCACAGGTACTTGGGGTGTACCGGCCCGACCTTACCGGTACCCTGGCCGAGGTACTCCGGATACTCGGGCTTTCGCGTGCAATGGTGGTCCATGGTGCCGGGCTTGACGAGATCACGACAACGGGCACCACAGAGATCGCAGAACTCAGTAACGGAGCAACCCGCACGTATACGATCCAGTGTGATACCTTTGGCATTGCACCGGCTCAGCCTGCCGATCTCAAAGGTGGCGATGCACAGCTGAACGCCCGGATCATCCGGGACATCCTTCACGGGGAGAAGGGTGCGGCACGGGACATCGTGCTCATGAATGCCGGGGCTGCCATTTATGTCGGTGGACTGGCCAGGGATCTGCGTGAAGGGATCCGGCTTGCCGCGGTATCTATTGATTCAGGGAATGCCGGTGCACGACTCGGTGCGCTGGTGGAAGCAACCCGGGGTGCAGCATGATCCTCGATGAGATCATCAGGCGCACGGAAAAACGCGTTGCCCTGCTCCCCTCAACATTTCCTGAGACTGGCACCCGGGCTCATGTAAGCCTTGTCGATGCGATACGGAACAGGAATGGCGGGAATGCAGTGATCGCTGAGATCAAGTGCGCATCCCCCAGCCGTGGCACCATCCGCCGCAGTGTGGACATGGCGATGATGGCGGGCGTGCTTGCGGGCAGCGGGTGCGTTGCACTCTCGGTGCTGACCGAACCGTATTTCTTCGGGGGCTCGGGACAGGACATCGCCAAAGTAAAATCGGCGGTCAGTATCCCGGTTCTCCGGAAGGACTTCATCATAGACGAACGACAGATTGCAGAATCACGGGCGCTTGGGGCCGACGCAGTACTCCTGATTGCTGCGGTGCTCAAAGAGCGCCTGCCGCACTTTGTTGATCTCGCACAGGAGTACGGTCTTGAACCGCTTGTCGAGGTTCACAATGCAGAAGAGACAGAGATCGCTCTTGCAACCCGTGCAGAACTCATTGGCATAAACAACCGCAATCTTGCAACGCTTTCTATCGACCGTTCCACCACACGGCTCCTGTCAGGCAGTGTCCGGTCCGCGGGGAGAACGATCATTTCAGAAAGTGGTATGCGTTCAGCCGATGATATTCGTGAGATGAAACCCTACTGCGATGCGTTCCTGATCGGTTCATCGATCATGATGCACGGGCGCCCGGAGAAGAAACTCGAGGAGTTCGTATGCGCATAAAGTGCTGCGGGATCACCCGGCCGGAAGATGCCCGGTACGCGGAGGCGTGCGGGGCAGATGCGATAGGCGTTGTGGTCTTTTCACCCACTTCAAAACGGTCGGTGACCCCGGAACGGGCCCGGGAAATTTTTCATGCGGTCGGTCCCTTTACCACAACGGTTGCGGTGAGTCACACCACATCGTATGAAGATCTCGAACAGATTTTTGCACTGCACCCGGATGCGATCCAGATCTCGCACCCGTTTGTGTTCCGGGAAAAACCGGTTGTGAAACTGATCCGGGTCATCGGGCGAAACGATCCCCTGCCCACAGACTGCGATGGAATCATTGTTGATGAGAGTCATGGCAGCGGGAAGAACTTCGATCTCTCCCATGCCCGTGACACCGTGCGGCAAACCGCATTACCGGTTATTCTCGCCGGGGGGCTCTCCCCGGAAAATGTGGCGGATGCCATCCGGCAGGTACACCCGTATGCGGTTGATGTTGCAACCGGTATCGAGACGGCACCGGGAATCAAAGACCATAAAAAAATTGCCGCATTCATTGCGGCAGCACGAAAAGGCGTACTATGAAGACCAAAGGAAGATACGGACAATATGGCGGGCAGTACGTCTCCGAGACACTGATGACAGCACTCATCGAACTGGAGGAAGCGTATGATACGGTGAGTAGGGATCCCCAGTTCGCCCGTGATCTTGCAGCATTGCAGACAGAATACGCGGGACGTGAGACACCGCTCACCTTCTGCCCGAATGCCTCGAAGGAACTCGGGTGTAAGATCTATCTCAAGCGCGAGGATCTCGTGCACGGGGGTTCCCACAAGCTGAACAACACCCTCGGCCAGGCACTGCTCGCCAAAAAGATGGGCAAGAAACGGTTGATCGCCGAGACCGGAGCCGGGCAGCACGGGGTTGCGACCGCGATTGTCGGTGCAGCGCTCGGTATGCCCGTCGAAGTGTACATGGGCGAGGTGGATACGCAGCGGCAGGCACTCAATGTCTTTCGCATGGAACTGATGGGGGCGAAAGTGCACCCGGTCAAATCCGGGACGCGGACCCTCAAGGATGCCGTAAACGAGGCACTTCGCGACTGGGTGGCAAACGTGCGGGACACATACTACCTTATAGGTTCGGCCATTGGTCCTCACCCGTACCCCCTCATGGTGAGGGATTTCCAGTCGGTGATCGGCAGGGAGGCACGGGAGCAGGTCTTGAGAAAAGAAGGCAGGCTTCCTGATACGGTTGTTGCGTGTGTAGGCGGCGGGTCGAATGCGATTGGTATTTTCCACCCGTTCCTTGCCGATAATGTGGAACTCATTGGGGTCGAAGCAGGAGGTGAGGGGATCGAGACCGGAAAGCACTCCGCTACGCTTTGTGCCGGGGATAAGGGAGTATTGCACGGAACACTTTCGTACCTCATGCAGGATCGTGACGGGCAGATCCTTCCCACCCACAGCATCTCCGCGGGCCTGGATTATCCGGGCGTTGGTCCCGAACATGCGATGCTTAAGGACAAGCACCGCGTGACCTATGCAGCAGTCAACGACCCCGAGGTGCTCGATGCCTTTCAGTTCCTTTCAAAAACCGAAGGGATCATCCCTGCACTGGAATCTGCCCATGCAGTCGCATACGTGAAGCAGAATGCGGACCGTTTTGACAAGGATGATATTGTGGTAATCAACCTATCGGGACGGGGCGACAAGGATGTAGCTGAAGTGGCAAAGATGCTGGGGTGCCTGTAATGGGACGCATTGAGACGGCATTTGCTGCACCTACTTTGAAAAAACCCGCATTCATTGGTTTTACGGTTGCAGGAGATCCGGATAAATCTTCCTGTATCCGGATCGCCCGGGCACTTATTGAAGGAGGAACCGATATCCTTGAACTGGGAGTTCCGTTCTCTGACCCGGTAGCAGATGGTCCTGTAATCCAGAAAGCCGATGAACGGGCGCTCGAATCCGGAACAACACCGGACACCATATTTGAGATCGTGAAAGAGATCCGCAAAGATTCTGACGTCCCGATCGTCTTCCTCACGTACTACAACATTGTCCATCGCCGCGGGATTGAGCGGTTCTACCGGGAAGCGCAGGATGCCGGTGTTGATGGTATCCTTGTCGCGGACATGCCGGTCGAAGAGTCAGAGGAAGTCTGTGCCATTGCAGAACGGTGCGGCATCGACCCGATCTTCCTCATCACCCAGACAACCTCCGATGAACGGATCAAAAAAATTGCGGCAAAGGCTCGCGGGTACCTCTACCTGGTTGCCGTGCTCGGGGTCACGGGAGTGCGCGACCAGGTATCAGATGGTGCAATCGATCTTCTGCACCGGGTCCGGAAGCATACGAAGCTTCCGCTGGCACTCGGCTTTGGCATATCAACCCCTTCACATGTCCAGACCTGCGCCCGCGCCGGGGCTGACGGGGTGATCGTGGGTAGTGCAATTGTGGAGATTGTTGAGCGCAACCTGTCAGATCCCGATTCCATGGCTCTGGAATTACAGCAGTATGTCCAGGCAATGAAGCGGGTTTAGAAAAAATTGGAATTCGATAGGGGTGAATTTCTTTCACTCAAACCCATCTTTTTATCCAGTGCCGGACAAATCTATCCCGGTAAATCATGAAGTCAAAAAATACTCTCCTTATCATCATGGGTCTTTTGATGGTTGTCAGTCTCCTTGCAACCGGCTGCACCCAGCCTGCAGCACCTGCGACCAATTCCCCGGCATTTACAACAACAGCACCGGCCATGGCCGGGCTCGCAAACCCGGCATCGGTCAACTGCGGCAAGATTGGCGGAACAACCGAGATCAAGACAAACACAGATGGCAGCCAGTACGGTATGTGCACGTTTACCAACGGAACTACCTGCGAGGAATGGGCGCTCTTCCGCAATGAAGGATGTAAGGCCGGAACTGCCGTAACCACACCTGCACCGATTGGTGTCGGTATGGCAAACCCTGCATCCGTCAACTGCGGGAAACTCGGTGGAAATACCGACATTAAGAAAGATGCACAGGGAAACGAGTACGGCATGTGCACGTTTACCAACGGTACCACCTGTGAGGAATGGGCACTTTTCCGTAACGAGGGATGCAAAGCCTTCACTCCGGTAACCACAACCGCAGCAGCAGTTGGCATGGCAAACCCGGCCTCGGTGAACTGCGGCAAAGTCGGGGCCACATCCGAGATTATGAATAACCCGGACGGCAGCCAGTACGGCATGTGCAAATTCCCCAACGGGACTGCCTGCGAGGAATGGGCACTCTTCCGTGGCGAAGGCTGCAAGCCGAACGTGGCACCCAATGTCACCCCGGCAAAATAATTTTTCTTTTCTATTCCACAATTTCCCCGCGATACCCGTGAACCGCAAGCGCAGCAATCACTGACTTTGTCCACAAGGCATCATCGGTATGGGATAGCGGCAGAATCTCTTCTTTCCAGATCCGTGCGAGGAGTTCGTCCATTGTTTTGAGCTCATTGCGCCCCATGTTCCGGCCACATTCATGACCCACCGGATGATGGATCACCATCCGGTAACAGCGGAACTCCCGGCAGATTCGTGGGCGGGTTGAATAAATCGCACAGGCAATGCCTCTTCCCGTCGGATTTTTTCTCATGAACGGACAGCCTTTCACCGGCTCACCTTCTTTTGAAGAGGGGGGCTGGCTGTCAGCATAATCTCCCTCAATATGGGCGAGGAAGAGTTCGTTCTTTATCCCATACTTGCAGTAAAAATCGCGGCTCGTGAGCTGGCGCTCGATCCTGATAAACTCCCCAAAACTTGCACAGCACTTCCCGCACCAGTTACACTCGAATGCCACCATACCGTTGATTGGATGTTGGCGGGTGGGGTAATAAAAAGTGCGGGAACTTTTCAAGGCCCGGTGTTTGCATGCCGGGCCCAGGGGCCGGAAAAATTACGAATAAATTTGATTTTTCTGACTTTTCTGAAAAATATAAATATGGGGGAGCATCTACTTTATTCCGGGAATTCACATGCCTAAAAAAAAGATGGATAATCCGATCTGCACCCCCGGCAGTCAGCCCTGCGGGTGCACCCCGGCCTCCGGGTGTAAGGTGGAAGCGGTATTGAGCGTAGACGAACGCGGACAGATGGTGCTCCCCAAAGATATCCGGGAAAAAGCCGGCATAAAGACCGGGGACAAACTCGCCCTGATCAGCTGGGAGAAGGATGGCAGCATCTGCTGTCTTGCGCTCATGAAGGTTGAGAACCTGAGCGGGATGGTAAAAGACGTGCTCGGCCCGCTTATGCACGAAACAGGATCTTGAGGAGTACTGATTTCCTATGACCTCTCCCCAAACCTCCTGCTGTTCGTGCTCATCAGCGACAAAGGTATCCTCCTGTAGCTGTAATGCTGGGACTTTGCAACCGGCAGAGATCCGCACAACGGACAGCACTCTCACTCAGGCCAACCGGCTCGATCACTTCCTTGCACGCTGGGGCATCAACCGCATGGGACACCGGGTTGAGCCCGGTCTCTACCGTCTTGGCAATCCGACACCGGAATCCCCGGTCTTTGCCTCGGCAAACTATACCCTGAGCTTCGATGCAGTGCGTTCCGCCCTCACCGGTACTGATGCTTACATCCTTGTGCTGGATACCAAAGGTATCAATGTCTGGTGCGCTGCCGGAAAAGGCACGTTTGGCACCGATGAACTGGTCAACCGGATCGAAACAGCCGGACTAGCCGGCATTGTCACCCACCGGAAGATCATTGTCCCGCAGCTGGGAGCCCCGGGAATCTCTGCACATGACGTTCAGCGTCGGTCGGGCTTCAGGGTCGAGTATGGCCCGGTTCGTGCCAGCGATCTGCCAGAATATATCCGGACCGGAAGAGCTGCTCCGGAGATGCGCCGGGTGGAATTCCCGGTCCGTGACCGGCTTGTCCTGGCACCCGTTGAACTGGTTCACGTTGCACTGCCGACAATCGTTATCGCAGCCGTACTCTGGTTTCTTGCCGCCCCGGTCGCCGCACTTGCAGCCCTTGTCGCGGTGATTGCGGGAACGGTGCTCTTCCCGGTCCTGCTCCCGTTCATCCCGACAAAGGACTTCTCGACAAAAGGCCTCCTGCTCGGGGGAGTGGTGGCAATACCATTTGCCATTGTATTCTTTTCGACATCGGCGCTGCCCGGCTGGGCCAGGGTGGTCGCAGGGATAATTCCCCTGCTCATTATGCCGGCAGTAACCGCCTATCTCGCCCTGAATTTTACCGGTTCAACAACCTTCACCTCCCGGACCGGGGTCCGGAAGGAGATCTTCCGGTACGTACCGGTCATGGCATTCATGGCAGTCGCCGGTATCATTCTCGGGATCGTTCTTGGCGCGAGCCGTCTCCTGGGGGCGCTCTGATGTTTGATTCCTACTCAGAGAACACTCTCGTGTATCATAAGGATCGATGCATCAACTGCAAACGCTGCACCCAGGTCTGCCCCCATGGGGTATTTGCTGAAGGGCCGGAGCATGTGAAACTCGCCCGCCCGGCGGCATGTATGGAATGCGGTGCCTGTGCCCTGAACTGCCCGGTACAGGCAATCGAGGTCCAGAGTGGTGTCGGCTGCGCGTTGGCCATGATCAGCGCCGCAATTCGAGGGAAGGATATGGACAGCGGGGAGTGCAGCTGTGGCGGGGATGAGGGATCCTGCTGTGGCGCTCAGGAAGAGAAAACCTCCTGTTGTGATCACAAATGACGACAAAAACACGGGTCATCTTTGTCTGCACGGCTAATGCCGCCCGTTCCCAGATGGCAGAAGGGCTGCTCCGGGCGAAATACGGTGACCGGTACGAGGTCTTCTCGGCCGGCACCCGGCAGACAAAAGTGAGCACATCGGCGATTGCCGTGATGCAGGAGATCGGGATCGACATATCGCACCACCGTTCAAAAACACTCGATGAATTCCGCGGGGTCTCCTTCGATATCGCAGTCACGCTCTGCGACAATGCCCACGCGGTCTTCCCCATCATATCCGGGGCAAAAAAGACCCTCCATCACGGGTTTGCAGATCCCCACATCATACCTGGCAGTGATATGACGCTCCTTGACGCGTACCGGAGGGCGAGGGATGAAATTGCCCGCTGGATCGATAAGGAGTTTTAAAGACCCGGCCCTGAAATTCTCTTTTTTTAATAACAAGATTCAAGCCATTCCCCCGCAATCATTGCATATCAGGCACGTGAGATCATGAGCGGGCAGAAGAAGGATATCTACCAGGAATCGCTTGAACTCCATGAAGCACACCAGGGGATGATCGAGGTCCATTCCAAAGTCCCCCTGGCTACCCGCCATGATCTCTCCCTTGCCTACACGCCCGGTGTTGCAGAAGTATGCAGGGAGATTCATAAGAACAAAAATCTCGCGTACAAGTATACCCTCAAGGCCAACACCATCGCGATTGTCAGTGATGGTTCGCGCGTACTTTCACTGGGAAATATCGGGGGCTATGCAGCGATTCCGGTAATGGAGGGAAAAGCGCTCCTGTTAAAACAACTTGCCGACATCGATGCCTTTCCTATCTGTTTTGAGAGTTACCACACGGAATTTGCCGATGATGTAAAGAACATCGCCCCGGTGTTCGGGGGAATCGCTTTAGAAGATATTGCAGCGCCGAAATGTTTTGAACTTGAAGAGTCCCTGCAGGGGATAGGAATTCCGGTAATGCATGATGACCAGCACGGGACTGCAGTTGTGGTGCTTGCTGCCCTCCTGAATGCCTGCCGGGTGACAGAAAAAAAATTTGAGGATCTGAACCTCGTTGTTGTCGGGGCAGGGGCTGCCGGGTTTGCGATCACCCGCATGCTCCGGTGCATCGGGTATGATCCCAATCTCTGCCCCAGCGTGAATGATATTATCGTCTGCGACAGCCAAGGCATCATCCACCGTCGCCGCGAAGGACTGTACGCCAACAAGTACAAGTTCATCATTGCCGAGGAGACCAATAAACACGGGCGTACCGGGACACTTGAGGATGCGATGCAGGGCGCAGATGTCTGCATCGGCGTATCCGTACCTGCGATCATCACGCCGGCCATGGTCCGGTCAATGAACAGGGATCCGATCATCTTTGCCCTTGCAAATCCCATGCCGGAGATATTTCCCGAGGATGCACTCGAGGCCGGGGCAGCGATTGTCGGAACCGGCCGAAGCGATTTTCCCAACCAGATCAATTATGCCCTTGCCTTTCCGGGGATCTTTCGCGGGGCTCTCGATGTCTGTGCCACCCGTATCTCTGATGAGATGAAGGTTGCCGCCGCCCATGCGCTTGCCGATTATGTCAAACTGCCACAAAAAGACTGTATCCTCCCCCAGGTTCTCGACCGGGACGTGGTTACAGCCGTAGCCCGTGCGGTAAGTGAAGCAGCGGTTACCAGCGGCTGTGCCCGGATGATTGAGTGAAGGGGACTTGGGTCCCCTTTACAAAATCCGCATGCTGATGGGTCTTATTGTTTGCAGGAGGTGCCCGGTCCTGAAAGAGGGGGCGGGTGTATTTTCTTTGAGCAGGCACCAACCCCACGGGGTCTTCCTGCTAGGTATGATTCACACCACAAAGATTCTGAAATAAATCTGGTACAACACGCGGAAAAAATGTTTTGGATCTCTCACAGGAAAAAATGGATTACTGTCCCCGCGTTTTGAGCACCCGGCACATCTTCTCCATAAGTGCATGGTGCCGGACCAGGTGATCGATAAATCCCCCGCTCTGCCCTTCAGCAGTCACCGGAGTCCACGTGATCCCGCAATCCGTATCCCAGAGGATGAGACCTTCTGCGGGAGCCGGTTGGAGCGGCCGGATGGCATCGGCTTTTAACAGGCCGGTAATGGAACTTTCATTGGATTCACCGTCCCCGATGAGGAGCAATGCCGCTGCCATGCATCGCACCTGGTGCCAGAGGAAACTCTCGGCTTTGACTTCAAAATAAACAAACCCATCCTCCTCTCCCACCCGGGCAGAAAGGATATTCCGGTACGGGTTCTTGTCCCTGACCCGGGCAAAGTTGGTGAAATTATGGCTGCCTAAAAAAAGATGTGCAGCCCGGTCCATCGCCACCGGATCACGGGGCCTGATAGAAAAATAATACCGGTAAGTGCGGGACTTGGCATCATAACGGGGATGAAATTCCGGTGACACATCAGCATATTCACTGCACCAGAGATCGGGAGGAAGCTGGGTATTGATCACCGTTTTGGCACGGTCCGGTGCATTCGTTGTGAATGCGATCACCTGCCCGGAGGCATGGACCCCGCGATCCGTTCTGCCGGCGGACAGAAACCCGGCCTTTCTCCAGTCACTAAAGAGACTCAGCCGCTGGCATGCTGCAACAAACTCTCCCTCCACCGTGCGGTTGGATGCCTGCATCTGCGAGCCATAGAACCTGCTGCCGAGGTACGAGACCCGGAACGCGAGCCTCACCGGAGCTGCATGCGCCGGGTTATCCGCTTGATCTTTCTCCATGTGTTGTTGAGTGACTGACGAGTGTAGGTGCGCAGCGGTGTCTGTTTTCCACCGCAGGTGATATTTCCGGCCCGGATGGCGTCGAGGATTGCAGGCACGTTCCTCTCAGCATCGACATACGTCCTGCCAAATCCTACGAAACGGGCATTATGGGCATCGCTCCCGCCAACGCAGGGCTTGCCCAGTTTCATTGCTATTCGTTCCGCCTTCCGGTTCGCTGACCCGACAATGTATCGGCTGTTGAAGGATTCCACGGCATCCACCATCATCATGCCGGCATTCTTCCTACGGGCGACCCCGTGCCGCCAGACATGGTACGGGTGGGGGAGGATGAGCAGTGCCCCCATTCTCCGGGCAATAAGAACGGTCTCTTCCACCCCGAGCCCTGCGGGTATCATCTCGGTAACTCCGAGAACAAGGAGGTGGCCATGTTTTGTGGTGACTTCGATGCCGGGAATTACCAGCACGGATGTCTCGCACAGGAGCGCCTTTTTTGCGCCGTCAACGGAATCATGGTCGGTGATGGCTATTGCGTCGAGCCCGGCCGCTTCAGCTGCCCTGAGGATCTCCTCGACACTGCTCTCACCGTCTTTGGAAAAATTGGTATGCACGTGCAAATCGCAGGTCAGCATCTGATCATAGTGTTTTTATCTCTCTGGTATTAAGGGAACTTATGCGCATCCTGCTTCCTACCGGTGCTGCCACAGAGGATATGGTACGAAAAGCGGTGGCCGGGTTCGATGCCGATGTGGTGGTGAGCGGGGAGATTGCATCGTTTCTCACCCCCCACAAACTCCACACCCTGATCCAGAAGGGCATATATGATCTCGTCATCGTTTCGGGTATGTGCACCGCCTCGTTTGAAAAGGTTGAACGGGAGAGCGGTGTGCCGGTCTATCGCGGTCCCCGCCATGCTGCAGATCTCGCCCTGATTCTGCCCCTGCTCGGTTCCATCACTCTTTCCCGCACCGTGCCCGCCGATGAATTTCTTACGGCAAAAAAGGCCGGTGATGCAATTTTCCAGGTTGACCTGTGGGAGCGGGAGGCGGACGCTGATTTCCTGATACGGGGCGTAAAGATCGGTGGCGGATCCCGGATGAAGGTGCTCGCCGAGATCATGGATGCTCACCGGTGCGAAGCACTGTATGAAAAAGTTGAGCGGTTCTTTTTTGCCGGCGCAGATATTGTGGATCTCGGGTTCGGGTTCGATGCGACTCCGGCTGATGTATCGCGGGTTTTTTCCCTGGTAGCAGATATCGACCGGCCACTCGCGGTGGACACACAGGACCCTGAACTGATTCGTGCGGCACTTGGCCGGGCGGATATAGTCCTCTCCCTCCAGGAGAAGAACATAACGTTGATCGGAAGCGAGGTTGGCGATGCCGGTATTGCCGCGGTCATTGTGCCGGGCGGGAGTTCGCTCAAAAAGAATATTGCGCTGGCAAAAAAGGCCGGCATTACGTGCATTATTGCAGATCCCCTCCTCCAGCCGGTAGGCTCCGGGCTCGTGGCGTCCCTGAACCATTTCAAAAATGTGGGTCATCCCCTCTTTTTTGGAGCGGGCAACGTAGTTGAGCTGCTCGATGCGGACTCCATCGGGGCGAACGCACTGCTGGCCGGTATGGCAAAGGAGGTGGGGGCATCCGTGATCTTTTCGAGCGAGCATTCCGATAAGACACAAGGATCCATTGGGGAGATGCGGCGCGCTGTTGAGATGATGGTGCTCACCCGTGACCGCCCCTATCCCAAGGATCTGGGTATTGACCTGCTCGTGCTTAAGGAGAAACGGAGGCGGCGCGAACCGCCGGTTGAGTTCGATTCTGTCCTAGCGGCAAAAAAGATGCCGGACGACATCATCTACGATCCCAAGGGAAACTTCCGGATTGGGATTGAGGGTGACTGGATCATTGCTGCCATCAATGGGAAAGCTGTGCGGGGCAAACGATGGCAGGATGTGCTCTCCACCATCATCTCACAGGGTGATGTTACGCTGCTCGACCATGCCGGGTATCTCGGCCGGGAATTGTACAAGGCGGAACTTGCGATACGGTACGGGCGGAGCTTCGAGCAGGACGGGGAGTTCTGAACCTTTACCCTAACGATCGGATCGTTAAACATTCACAACAGTTTTATTTGTTTTTGGGGTTCATGCGGGGACGTTCCCTTTGGAGTATCTGAAAGGTTCTCCAGCACACGATCCCGCTGGTGACGTGCCACCAGATCCCAGGGTTCGATCTTGAGCCCCCGGTCGAACGCCCGGAGCGCTTCCGGGTATTTATCGAGATGTACCAGTGCTATGCCTTTGTTGAACCAGGCATCAGCAAAATCCGGATCGATATCGGCAGCCTGACCAAACGCATTGACCGCATCCCGGTAATTTCCGAGAGCATACACGGTAACACCAAGATTGTACCATGCGCCGGCATTGTTGGGATCCTGCCGTATGGCTGTGCGGAGCAGTGCGAGCGCTTCGTTGTGCATCCCCTGTTCTGCGAGTCCGGTTGCCTGTCGGATCAGGTCCGGGGTAGTGGGCATATGCTGTCATATTGAGAGGGGAGAGGATGAACGTTGTGGAGAGGGAAGTTCCCTTACTTCGGAATTTCTCTTCCTCATTTTCCAGAAAAATCGACACCCCGGAAAAAATGAGCCTCACATTCGCGTTCCGGCAGGGTTTCCGGGGCCGGGATGGGGTAAACTATGGGGCGAAATCCGCCCCGATTTAAGGGCCGTTGGTGGCTAATCGGCGAGGGGGATTCCTGCCGTGTTTCGGCAAACGGGGTATTAAACGGGCGCATTTTCCACATGGCTTGAAACGGACGGTTTTACGGGTTTTTCCGGTATTGACCGGCATATCCGGAACGGAAACGGAGCCTTATTTGGGCTTATTTCTCCTCAGGGTCCGGACCCCCTCATATTCCAGATATCTCCGACGAGTGATAAATGAAAGGGAGTGATCATTTCACCCTCCTTCCCCGTTATAATTCCGACAACCTGTGAGTGGTCACCGCCCCGTGCCGGAACCATCAGAATTGAGGGACAGACTCCTTTGAGCAGCGTAACGGTTACTCAGGCAAGCCGGATCTTTTCATTGCTGCCTGTCAGGATCTTGGCTTTCCGCATGTGAGTGATGATCCCTGCCACGAAATCCGGAGAAGCGCTGATTTCTGTCGGACAATCACGCCAGTCATTTTCTATGCGTTCAGTTCTCATCTCCAGAAGTATACCCTCACGGGAAATGGTCTTTGCATGCTTCACAATCCCCGTGATCCTCCCGATGAGATACTGTTTGAAGATCATATTGATGAATAACCGTTCCATATTCTTCTCGTCCACCGCGAGACCAACCAGTGCTTCTCCGATATCTTTTGGAGAAAAGATAAAATGCACCGGTGGATCGAGTGCAACACTTGTAGAGGTTTTTAAAAAAATGCTCCTGTACAGGCTGACGTGGTGTTTATCGAGCATATCTTCGGTGTACATATCCTGGGTGGGAATAACCTGGATTGCCGGGATCATTTTCGGGTCGGTTTTTTTCAGCAGCGTAACTCCGGACTGGCGAATCGAGATCAGCCCGTGTTCCTTCATCCAGGCGAATTTACCAAAGAGAATGAGTGCTTGTCTTGATTCTTCGAAAAATTCCTCACCCGGATCATTGCGTATTTCACCAGCCACCGGGGAATAGATCGCATGGATCTCTTCGCTGCTGGCAATTTTATCGCCAACGGTATATCGGGCCATAATATCTGCAACATAATCACGTTTCTCTTTGAGGAGTTTGAGATTGTATGCGTTTATGGATGATTTTATCAAGGATGCATCGGGCTCTTCGCTGGAAGATACCGGGGAATTGGACAGGAGTGCGGCTAGTGAATCGATATCCAGCGGAGGCTCGGCAGATACAGATTGTTCTTCCCGGGCAATCTCTTCGAGCATCGCGATCATATCTCCGATCTCGCCCCGTATCGCGAAACTCTCTGAATAGATGTCCCGGCGCATTTTCGTCGCAGGGCATCCTTTGGATTTCAAAAACCTGATAAAGAAATCGGCGTCCTCGTCATGATTAAAATCCAGGAACTCTTCAAGCACCATACCCGGAGGTAGGATTCTTGTGAATATACAGTCTTCCCTGCGGGAGCAGGGTTCTGACTTCATGGTACTTCATCCGTACCCGTCATAGACAACCAGAATAAATCCGGAATAATCCAGAATAATTTCAAAGGATTTTTCCATGGCCGGGTTCCTGATTATCGTACAGGAATGATTTTTTTATGCCAGAAAATACCCTTGACCCTGATCCCCTGGGGAACTTCACATGGAACGATCTCGATGCATGGGTTGGTCCAAAAACACTTGTCCGTGGCAGGCAGTACCAGCATGAACACCGGGTTGAGGATCTCGTCCGCTCCTCATCGGGCGAACTGGTTGCATGGGTGGCAGGAACTGAACGTTATGCAACGGCGATCACTGCAAGCGGGGGTAACCTCCGTTCATGGTGCACCTGCCCGGTAGGAACGTCCTGTAAACATGCTGTTGCAGTTGTGCTCGAATATCTCGAATCATTGAAAAATAATGTACCGGTCAGGACTCTTGCCGACAATGACCCGAGGCTTTTGATCTTCGCACGTTCCATGCCGGGAAGTAAAACGGACCTGCCCTTTGCCAAAACCTCTGAACAAAAGACCTTTTCAGATATATCCGGGACTGGAGTGGTCCGGGGCGATCTTTCGAAAGAAGCATTGTTGCATGCCTATTTTGAAGGGCTGACAAAAACGGATCTGGTGGCACTTCTGGATGAATTGTGCAGGGAATCGCCTGAGACCGGGCAGGATATTCTTGCAAGAAACGCTCTGGCGTCTGCTGATCCCAAAGCGATACTGGAAAACCTGCGGGCGGATATTGATGCTCTGGTTCAGGTACCCGGAAGGGAGGTGCCCTGGAACCGGCGATCCGCACCTCCGGATTATTCCACCCTGAATGACCGGATGGAAGTGCTGCTCTCCGAAGGATTTGCAGATGCAGTGCTCCGGTGCGGCATGGATCTGTTCCGGTCGGCCACAGTAGAGATCGATGAAATGGGTGATAACTGTGAGGACGGGGATGAGAGTGAGGATGTCATCGAAGATGTTTCTGAATGCATGAAGACGGTCTTTCTGGCGCTCGACAAATCCACGCTTCCCGTTCACGAGCGGATGATGTATGTTGCTGATCTCGAGTTCAGCGATGATTATTGTCTCTGCCCGCTGGATCATCTCTTCTGGAACGGGCCATTTACGAAAAATGACTGGAGTCGTTTTGCAGATCTGCTCATCGCCCGGATTGAAGCAGATCAAAATGAGGGGGGCGGGAAAGAAAATTCCCTGTTTTCCCCCAGCAGCGTTATCATACAAAAACTGCTCTTTGCCTTCGATGCTGCGAATCGTTCAGATGACGCCATACGCTTCTGTATCGGGGCTGCTGCAAAACCGGGTTATACCCCTTTACTTGTCCGCTATCTTATCCGTATGAAACGATGGGAAGATGCACGACAATGGATCGGACGGGAGATCCGGCAGGAGCGGGATCATAACGGAAAGGCCGGGGAACTCCGCACCCTGCTGCGTGAGCTCTGGGAACAGGAAGACGACTGGCTGCATATCGCCGGGATGCGGGCTGAAGAGTTCTTCTCTTTACCCTCGATTCATGGGTACCGGGAACTGAAAACGGCATCGGAACGGGCTGGTGTCTGGACGGTGGTGAGTGAATCGATCTCAGATTATCTTGTGCTGGATAAAAAACCCGGAACATATGTTTCCCGGTCAAATGATGGGGAGATTATTATGGGGATTTTACCCCGCTCTGGTGTTATCAGTCTGAAACCCGAACGAAGGATCCCTGCGCCGGCCTATGAGCTCCTCCTTGCGATTGCGATCTTTGAGAAAAAACCCGATGAAGTTCTTGCCTGGTATGACCGGTCAGCGGCCGAAAAACCAGCCTGTTCCCTCTCAACGGTCATTGTGGAAGGGGTTGCAGATACAATCACAGAAAAGTTCCCGGTTCGGGCATTTGTCATCCGGAAACATCTTGCTGAAGTGTATCTTAAGGAAGCACGTCCGAAGTCCTATGAGCTGGCAATCGGGCATATCTGGAAGATAAAGGAAACTCTGAAACGCGAGGACCGGCTGCCTGAATGGGAACTCTATCTCAGCGAGTTAAAGAAGAATCATTTGCGCAAGAAGCGGTTCCTTGATATGCTGGTCATTCTGGATGATCGTCCGATCGTTCAGCGGTGAACACGCACATACGCACACAAAATAAAAAGAGACTGGCAGGTTGTGACACTGTCGTCGGCAGGCCTGAGACCGGATCGGGGAGAACCGACAAAGGCACGATATCCCGGAATAGACACGTTCTTATCGGAGAACAAAGAACTTTATTTGCTTCTGGGAAAAGATGTGTCGTACAGGAATTGTGATGGCGCGGAAAAAGGAGACTGAAAGAACCGTACAAAGCCCATTGGTCGAGGATTTCCCGGCTCCTGCTGAGCCCGTCCGGAAAAAAATGGTCCGTAAGGAAGATCCTATGACACCTGCTGACCCCCCGCGAACCGGCATGGAAACCGCTGAACCAGTCTCCCCTCAAAGACAGGGACATTTTCCGGCGGTTAAGGATTTCCCGTTCAATTCCCCAATCCCGAAAATAATATGGTCCCGGTTTGAAGAAACGGGTGAGATCATCCGCATCGTCTGCCGGGATAACATTGATGATGAATATTATTACCTGGGTATTCTTCTTCTTGAAAAACTGGCACGGAAACGTCCAAGTCCTCTCCTGGCAGGAAAAACTCATGTGTGGGCAGCCGGCATTCTCTGTGCATTGGGAACGATCAATTTCCTCTTTGACAAGACCACCGTTCCCTATATCCCCAGGGATGATCTCGCCGGGTATTGTGGTGTGAAACCATCAACCGCGGCTGAAAAAAGCCGGCGAATCAGGGAACTGTTTAAAATGAACTACTGGGATTCGCGGTTCTCAACCCAAAGAATGCTGGACCGATCCCCTCTGAAAAATATGTTCATAGACCAGAATGGGATTATTCTGGACCTGGAGTTTCTTTTAAGGAGGGGATAACCCCCGGTGCAATCAGGTTTGAGCACAGACCGGGGGAACTCATGTCGGTTCATTAAAAAACCGCAATCTCTGCAATGCAAGGGTTCGCGGATTTTATTATGTACGAGATCGTTTGATCAAATCAGGTAAGGTATGGTTGAACAGATCAAAAAAATAGTTTGAGAGATGATATCGAAAAATCCACGTTGATTGCATCTTCAAAAGACGGGACAAAGCACCTGTACCAGATAAAAAACGAACGATTTTTTCTGTTTTTAAATGTCCGGGCCAAAGCACGGTTGCACCGTATCCTGAGGCAATATTTTCATCGCGGATAAAAAAGAATACGGTCCGCCGAAACAGGTTGTTCCGTGGAACGAGGCATTCGGAGGAAAAGTAGAGGATGCGTGAAGAGTATCGCTCTACATATCCTTGTTATCTGGTCACCCGCATCTTCCGGTCATTTCCCTCGATAGCCCCGATTTTGCGTAAGTCACTGATAATGCCGGTGATAAATTCCGGTGAGAAATGCTCAACGATCTGGTGTTCGTCCTCGATCATATCCGTAGGAACCACCTTCATGTCCCGGATAAGATCCGTAAGTGAAATCCTGCCGGCGGTCTCTATTGTGGTCAGTATACTTTCAATTCCCAGACCTTTTAAGGCCAGGTTGTGCCTCAGTTCATCCTCGCTGAATTCATCGGCCTCAAGATCATCAAGAACTTCTGTAACCTCATTCAATTTGCAGGTAAAATGAATTCTGGGGTCAATAATGACCCGGGCTGCTATCTGAAAATCGATGTGGAGTTTTAAGGCAATGCCGTATTGTTTCAGCGTTTCGCGATCAACTTCGTCCTGTCTCCAGGGCCCGCGTTCAATGATGAGATCATCGGGATCGATCTTTTTTATCAGGCAGATCCCATCAGGCCTGGTCTCAACAACCCCGTTATCTTCCAGCGTCATGTGGTTGCCACGAATTGTCATTTTTTCAAGAAATATTTTCTCCAGATCATCCCCCACATCATTATCGAAACAGGAACTCATCAGATCTTTCATCTTCTTGAGCTCATCATCCGAAAATATGATATCACCGGGATTGAACTGTGCCATGATACCCCCGACATACTCGCGGATGGATTTCAGGTGCGCTAACATTTTTGCGTTCGATTCCGCAAAACTTACCTTTCTGGCGACCGGATATCCATGTGTGCCGGGATCAGAAGTTGATCCGTCCTGACCAATCAGATCTTTTTGTTTCTCTTGAACTTCTGACTCCATCTTCGTCTCGATCAACCGGATAAAATTTCCGATCGTTCCATACATCTCGGCCTCTTCAAATATGGAACTCTCGTGCTTCTTTTGTGCACGGCAATTCTTTTGATGTAAAAATTTGATGAATATGTCTGCATCATTCTCTTCGCAAAAGAGCAGGGTTTCTTCGAGCACCATACAGATTATTTGTGGATGTACCTCTAAATTATGTTGCCGTTCCCGATCATTGTTCCCTTTTAATGAGTGACAAGCTGCCTCCTCTTGAGGTGCCATCCACACCGTCAGTATCCTTCTCGCTTTCACGGTGTCGGTGAAAACCCTGTTTTTAAAAGTCCCCTTCGAAGAAACCGTTCTCCTGTATCATTTACCAAAAAATCGACACCCCGGAAAAAACGAGCCTCATATTCGCATTCCGGCAGGGTTTAAGGGGCCCGTATGGGGTAAACTATGGGGCGAAATTTACCCCGATTTAAGGACCGTTGGTGGCCAATAGGCGAGGGCGTTTCCTGCCGCATTTTGGCAAACGGGGTGATACAATGGCCCTGTTTTCACGCCAACCCAAACGGGTGGTTTTGCGGGGTTTTTCCTGATAGGGTTCGGGTAAATGGAGCCCGATTCGGGCGTATTTTCGTCTATCCCCCATGGCTTCACCTACCGGATCCCGATCTCAGATAACCACGATTATCACCCATAAAAACGCACACACGATTACGAGTTCATGAAATCTTCTGTGAAAGTTACTCATCCTCCCGCTCCTGCGGAGTCGAAGATACAAAAACCATTACCGGTCCTCCACGGCTCAGTAACCCCCGACGGTTCATTTTTCATCTGGGGCGAAAACCCGGCCGGTCCGGTAGCAAAGCGACGCGGGCGAAAACCAGCACTCCCAAGACTATCCCCCCACCCGTTCGCTCTCCCGACAGCAACCCTGAAAAAAATCATGACCGGTTTCCTGCCCGGACAGGTACCCGTTATAGAAGATTCCCAGATTGTATGGCTGCCGACATCGGGTCAGGCGCCCGAACCCTCTCCGGAAGCACGGGGACCTGCCGGCCTTTTACGGGAAAAAAGCACCGTTGCCCTTCACGCATGGGAGATCCCTGTTATCAGGATACCGGTATCTTCAGCAGTCCCATTTCTCCTTGCCAAAGACAATAGCAGCGGGGAGTTCCGGTGGGGCGCGACACTCCGGGCATGGGGAGTGGTTGCACTCTTTGCCTGCGAGATCGTTGCCCGGGGCTGGTATGCACCGTCAATCCGGACTGTAAAAAAGATGCTTACCGGAGCCTGGTACCCACACCTCCCGGATGAGGATAAGAAGCGTCTGGTTGAACTCACCTCTGCCATGCCCCCCCTGGTACGGGCGCATCTCGATGACGAGACCCGGGGAACTGTTGCCGGGGAACCGGTTGTAATTTTTCTTATTGAGGCAGTCAATGGTCTTGTGACTGCAGCGATAAGGGACCGCTCTGTTAAGAAGGAACCGGAACAAAGGAACGATCTACCTATCGAAGAGTGTTTTTACCGGTCGCTCCTGGGAAAAGAGTATCAATTACCTAAAAAGTCACCCGTATTAGACGAGCTCTTCTCCTGGCTTACCGGCCCGGAACATGCACAACCGGGAATGCGTTGTCACACCTGCTTTACCGTGCAGGAACCCGAAGAAGACGAGACTGCATGGAATGTCGGCTTCTTCCTGCAATCCAAAGATGATCCCACATTGCTCGTCCCTGCCAGCGAGGTCTGGTCCGGGAGATCCAAGGCAGTTGAGCGGTTGATCAGTAAAGAGACCGGTCACCCGCAGGAGCGGATGCTCTATGATCTCGGGACCGCAGCCAAAGTCTATCCCCCGATCCGGGAAGCCTTAAAAAAAGCACGGCCCGACGGGATCAGCCTCCCCATGGAGCAGGTCTATGGGTTCCTTTCTGAAACCGCCCCCCTCTTACGAGAACTCGGCTGTTCGGTCCTGCTCCCCTCATGGTGGCAGCACGGCCGCCAGCGTCCATCGATCCGGCTGAAACTCAAAGGCCGGGCTCCCAAAAAAGGCAAGGGCAGCGGCGCATTCTCGTTAGCCAGCATCCTCTCCTTTGACTGGAAGATAGCGATCGGTGACGAAGAACTCTCCCTCGAAGAGTTCGAACAGCTCACCACGCGCAAACTGCCTCTCATGAAAGTCCGGGGGAGATGGGTGGTCTTGGATCCTGAAGAAGTGCACCGGGTCATCAGCGCGTTCAAAAAGGAATACCCGGATCAGGAAATGTCCCTTGCCGATGCCCTCACCCTCACGCTCGGAGGCCCGGCAGATGACGACCTCCCCCTCATACCCGTAATAGCTGATGTCAGACTCGAAGAGTTCCTCAAACCGCTGGTCTCTGTTGAGGCCCCGCCCCCAGTCATACTGCCAGCCCTCTTTACCGGAACCCTGCGACCGTACCAGGAGACCGGGATCGCGTGGCTTTCAAAGCTCACGAAATCCGGCATGGGTGCCTGCCTGGCCGATGACATGGGACTTGGAAAGACCGTGCAGATCATCGCGTACCTGAGCCTGAAGAAAACCGAAGACCGCACAAAGAACACCACGCTGCTCGTCTGTCCGATGTCGATCATCGGCAACTGGATGCGCGAGCTCCACCGGTTTGCACCTTCTCTCAGGGTGTACGTCCACCACGGCCCAGACCGGTCTTCCGGCAACCAGTTTGATCGCGAGCGGGAGCAGAGCGACCTGGTGATCACCTCGTACCAGACCGTGCAGCGGGACGAAGAACTCCTCTCATCGCACTCATGGGATTGCGTAGTGCTGGATGAAGCCCAGAACATCAAGAACCACACAACCAAACAGGCCCGGGCGGTCCGGAAACTTCCCGCCGAAAGCAGGATTGTCCTCACGGGTACACCCGTAGAAAACCGGCTCTCTGAACTCTGGTCGATCATGGATTTCCTAAACCCCGGCTACCTGGGAACCGCTTCAGCGTTCCAGAAACAGTTCGCAACCCCCATCGAGCGCCAGCACGATACCACGCGGGCCGTTGCCTTAAAAAAGATCATCCGGCCGTTCCTCTTACGGAGGGTAAAGACCGACAAGCAGATCATCAGCGATCTGCCGGAAAAGACGATCGTAAAGGAGTTCTGCCCGCTCACCCGAGAGCAGGTCTCCCTCTACGAAGCAGCCGTGCAGGATATGCTCGAAAAGCTCTCCCCCCTCAAGGGAGTTGCACGAAGGGGCGCAGTTCTTGTCACCCTGATGCGGTTAAAACAGATCTGTAACCACCCGTCCCTATTCCTCAACGATGGAAGCTCGCTTGCAACCCGGTCAGGAAAATTAGAACGACTCTGCGAAGTTCTGGAAGAAGTGCTCGCCAATAACGAACGGGCACTCATCTTCACCCAGTTTGCATCGTTTGGCGAGATCCTCAGGCCCTATCTCGAAACGGTCTTTTCCACCGAAGTCCTCTTCCTGCACGGCAAGACAAAACGGGAGGACCGGGACCGGATGGTGGAACGGTTTGCTGAGAAGAAAGGCCCGAAGATCTTTATCCTGTCCTTAAAAGCCGGGGGCACCGGGCTGAACCTGACTGCGGCTAACCATGTCTTCCATATCGATCGCTGGTGGAACCCGGCCGTTGAGGACCAGGCAACCGACCGGGCATATCGGATTGGACAGTCCAAAAATGTGGAGGTGCATCTCATGATTGCCGGAGGAACCCTTGAAGAGAAGATCGATGCCGTGCTTGAAGATAAGCGGGCACTGGCAGGAAGCATCATCGGCACCGGGGAAGACTGGATCACCGGTCTCTCAACTGACGATCTCCGCGAACTGCTCTCACTCCGGAAAAATGCCGCAGGGGGTGTAGCGATATGAGCTACTGGGGGGATTATTACCCGGCGGCCAAACCCATAAAGGTCAAAGACGGGATTGCAGCCCGGAGCAAAAAGGGCACGATTGGGGATACGTGGTGGTCAAAACAGTTTATCAAGGCCCTGGAACAGATCGGGATCGGTTCGCGTCTCCAGCGGGGAAGGTCCTATGCCCGCCAGGGGCAGGTCATCAAGATCTCCATCGACGATGCTGTAGTCCATGCGCAGGTGCAGGGAACCAACCCCCGGCCGTACACTATTACGATATCGTTTACCCGGTTTACCAACCAGCAATGGGACGAAATCTTCGATGCCCTCTCTTCGCAGGCGCTTTTCACTGCTATGCTTCTTGGAGGAGAGATCCCAAAGGAGATTGAGACCGTCTTTGCCGAAGTCGAACTCTCGTTCCTGCCGTCCACCCACCGGGAGATCAAGACCGATTGCAGCTGCCCGGACTCTGCCAATCCCTGCAAGCATATTGCCGCAGTCTATTACATTCTTGCAGAGCAGTTCGATCGTGACCCGTTCCTTATCTTCACCCTGCGCGGGCTGGATCGTGAAGACGTGCTTGAAGCACTCCGGAAACGGCGGAGCAGTATGGATACGGTAGAAGTGACGGAAGAACCCGTGCCGGCCCACCCGGTAATTCACGAGCCGAAAGTGTCCACCCGGCCAGTGCTTGCCGAATGCCTGGACATCTTCTGGGATGTCGGAGAGACTCTAGACGGCTTCCCGATTTACCTCAATAAAAAACCCGAGCTGGAAGCAACAGCGCTCAAACGGCTGGGACCATCCCGGTTTAAGGTTGGGAATAAGGATATCGCGGATTTACTGGTACCGGTGTACGGGAAGGCTCGTGAATATGTCTTAAAGGAGATCCAGCGGGCAGGATCGGATGTCTGAAACGATTGAGTGATGTGCGGGATTTTTTTAAGAGAAGAGTCCCGTTCATCAACCCTTTTATCTCATAACTCCCTCATTTCTATACATGGCACAACAGGCACGTGCATCCCACATCCTTGTAAAGACTGAAGATGAAGCAAACAAGATCATGAAGCGGGTCGCTGACGGCGAAGATTTTGCAGCCGTTGCCAAGCGGTTCTCATCCTGCCCCTCCGGAAAGAGTGGCGGAGATCTCGGCTGGTTTGGCAAGGGCATGATGGTCCCTGAGTTTGAGCAGATCGCTTTTACCGAGGAAGTCGGCAAGGTTGTCGGCCCGGTCAAGACCCAGTTCGGCTTTCACGTCATCAAAGTGACCGGCAAGAAATAATTTTTCTGGCGTACGGTCATGGACACAAAATTTTTCTTAGGGATAGGTCTTGCCGTAGCACTCGTCTTCTGCGGTGCAGCGGTCTATACAACGTTTACCAAAATTCCAGCCGCTTCAGCCGTACCGGCCGATCATGAAGTCCTCTACCAGGTCTCTACGATTGATGCCCTGATGAAGGGTGTATACGGCGTCCAGCCGGTCGGGGAGATCAAAAAGCACGGGAACTTTGGTATTGGTACCTTCGATGCACTCGAAGGAGAGATGATCGTCATTGACGGCAAGGTGTACCAGGCAAAGGCTGACGGCAAAGTGTATACGGTTCTTGACACCACCACTACCCCCTTTGCCACCGTCACCTGGTTCGAACGCGACTTTACGGCAACAGTTGAGAAGCCGATGAACTTTTCCGTGTTTTCCACCGGAATGGGTGCCCGGTTACCAAGCCAGAACATGATCTATGGGGTACGGATCCAGGGCACCTTTCCCGCAATGAACGTGCGGGCGATTCCTGCGCAGCAGAAGCCCTACCCCATACTCACCGATGCGGCAAAAACCCAGTCGGTGTACACGTACTCAAATGCAACCGGTACGGTTGTCGGATTCTACACCCCGGGGTTCTTCAAAGGCCTCAATGTCGCAGGCTACCATCTGCATTTCATCAGTGATGACCGGCTCACGGGAGGTCATATACTGGATTTCACGGTGCCGGCAAACGCAACCGTGGAGTATGACATCACACCGGCCTTTGCCATGCCACTGCCAACCAGCGGTGCATTCACCGGAGTCGATCTCTCGCAGGACTTAAGCGAGGAACTGGTAGTGTAAAGATTCAACTGTAAATTCGACAACCCTGACTCTAATCGATCAA
>JBAXDE010000003.1:0-23956 GCA_037141115.1 Methanomicrobiales archaeon
ATTGGATTGGCGTTTTCGCGTTTAGTGGATCAAAAACGAATTGGCGAAAACATGCCATCACTTTCAATACCGGGAAACCCCGTTAATCTCCTCTTTTCAGTTCCTGTGGAAAATACACTTGGATAGGACCCGGTTTACCAAAATACGGGGGGAAACGCCCTCTCCCAATGGTCGCCAAAGGTCTTTTTATCGAGGCTGCTTTCGCCACTTAGTTCAGCCCATCGGGACCTACAAACCCTGCCGGAATGCGAATGTGAGGGTCGTTTTTTCCGGGGAGGTAGTAATAAAGGGAAAAAAATCTGTATTGAGAAATCTGCGATTCTCAAGAGGTAAAAAGAAATTTCCCCAGGAATGACGAAAAAAAGATTTCCGGTTATTTCCGGTACTGTTTTTAAGATCCGACTATAAGCCGGATCACCATAAAAGTGACAAATCCGATCAATGCGCTTATCGGGATTGTGAGCACCCACGCAATCATAATGCTCCGGGCCACCCCCCACTTCACCGTACTTGTCCCCATCGTGGTACCTACACCCATGATGGACGAACAGATCACGTGGGTCGTACTTACCGGGATACCCGCAATGGAAGCCCCTATGATGGTTGCTGCCCCTGCGGTTTCAGCAGCAAACCCGTGTACCGGGCGCAGCTTGGTGATCTTGTAGCCCATTGTTTTGACAATCCTCCACCCTCCAAAGAGTGTCCCGAGTGCGATAGCTGCGTGGGCAATAAGGATCACCCATAAGGGAACCGGCAGGTTGTTTGGATCAGCAGCAACGCCGAAATATCCTATCGAGAAAAGTAGCGGAACTATGATACCCATTGTCTTCTGGGCATCATTTGTCCCGTGACTGAAACTATAGGCTGCCGCTGAGCAGAGCTGGAGCCGTTTGAAATGAGTTTCCGCAGTTGATTTATGAGCATTTTTTGTGAGATTGAGCACGAGTGCCATGAACAAAAAACCACAGGCAAGACCAATAAGGGGGGAAACGATCATAAATACCGCTACGATCTGAACGGTGGACCACTTGATCGCAACCAGCCCTGCTGCCGATATACCGGCTCCTGCCATTCCTCCGATAAGAGCATGGGACGATGACGTGGGCAGACCAAAAAGCCAAGTGATTATATTCCATACAATGGCTCCGGTGAGTGCAGCGAGAATGATATAGGGAACCAGCGCTGTCTCAACAATCTCAAGTTGAATGATCTTGGCGATCGTACTCGCGACTGCAACACCAAACCCGAATGCAGCAATAAAGTTAAAAAATGCGGCAAAGATCACTGCGTTCCTTGGGGAGAGTACCTTTGTGGAGACAACGGTAGAGATCGAGTTTGCCGAATCGTGAAACCCGTTGGTAAAATCAAAGATAAGCGCGATGACGATGATAGCAATAATCAGAATGAACGGTGCCTCTATCATGCAGACTCCTTATGTGTGATCATGCCCCTCAGGAATGTCGGATAGCAATGTCGGACAGTACATTTGCAACATCTTCACAGTTATCCGTTGCAGTTTCAAGATGTTCGTAGATATCCTTGAGTTTTATGATCGTAATAGCGTCAGTTGTTTTGAAGAGCTCGGTCACTGCATGTGCCAGCACATCGTCTGCAAGATTTTCCAGCCGGTTCAACTCAATGCAGCGTTCTTCAATATACCGGGGATCTTTGATTGAACGGATGGCTTTTACCGCACTCTCGATCTCGATACTGGACATATGGATAATTTTTGCCAGTTCGATCATGTGGGAGTCAGTCCCCGCGATATTATAATAATACATCTTCTCGGTAGCGCCATCGATATAGTCCAGAACTTCGTCAAGAGACGACGCAAGTTTTGAGATCTCCTCGGGGTCCATGGGTGTTATGAACGTGCTGTTCAGCTGCTGGTAGATATCGTGGGTGAGCTGGTCCCCTTTGTGTTCGAGCAATTCAATGGCGTGACGTTTCTCCTTGACATTGGTAAAATCTTCTGTCAGGGCAACGAGCTGCCAGGCTGCTTCCTTTATTACCCCGGCCTGCTTTTCGAACAGGTCGAAAAATATCTTATCCTTTGGTATCAGTAACTCACGAAGACCCATAAACAAACCTACTGGTAATCGACAGTAGATCTTAAAAATATAGCGAAATATTGTGGGCTCTATACTGTTTTCAACACGAAGCTGACAATCAGGTATCCCGTATATGAAATTTCCAGCGCGAGCGGAAGGGTAATTCCGGTTCTTAAAAAATATAGCGGAATTATATGGCAACTATACCTTGGTCAAAACGAAACTGAACAGCAGGTATCCAGTCCATGAAACTGCCATGGCAAGCGGGATAGTGATTATCCACGCGGTCATCATCTCGCGGACAACCTTCCACTGCACAGCATTTCTCCCCCGGGTAGCACCCACCCCGATAATAGCACCATTGATGGCATGGGTAGATGAAACCGGAATTCCCTGCTGGGTGACCATTACAAGAATTGCACTGCTTGCAGTTGCAGCACAGAATCCCTGGTACGGCCGGATCTTGGTGATATCTTTTGCCATTTTATCCACGACTTGCCATCCGCCAAAACAGGTTCCGAGTCCGATGGCAATTGCAGAGGCAAGAATGACCCATAACGGCACGTCAAATGTTGCAAGGAATCCGGATGAGAGAAGTAGAGCGGTGATCACTCCCACTGCATGTTGTCCGTCATTTGCGCCATGGGCGGTTGCCTGTCCGAGACATGCGAGTATATGAAGGGGCTGGAAGATACGTTTCGCCCGGCTTTGTCTGGAGTGTTTGATAAGTTGGGAGACAAAGATATTGAAGAGAAATGCCCCGGTCATGCCAAGAAGCGGCGAGATGAAGATAAAAAGCACGATTCCAAGAAGGCCATTGATCTGTAGTACCCCGGCAACCATCAGGATCGGAATGATTATTCCTGCTCCACAGACACTTCCGAGCTGGATTCCCAACCGGATATCTCCTTCAAATGCTGCACAGATGAGGGCAAGGATGAGGGCCCCGAGAATTGCTCCAATAGAGGCAAAGAAAAAAACCTGGACTATGATCTCCGGGCCGGGAAGGATGACGGCGGATAAACCGATCGCGCCGATCCCTGCACCCAGTAATCCACCCACGAGTGCATGACTGCTGGAGAGCGGTATTCCCATGCGGGTGGCAACAAATACGAGAATAATGGATGCACCCATTGCAACCACAATCGAGAGCGGGGTGAGTGCACTCTTGGTGACAATTGACGTACCGATCGTAGCGGCAACCGCGGTGGAAAAGATGAACGGCCCGATCATGTTGCAGATGGCTGTAGAGAACACTGCTTTTATCGGGGAGAGCGCTTTTGTGGCAACAACAGTGGCAATTGAGTGCGAGGCATCATTGAGACCATTGACAAAATTCAGGCCAAGTGCAAGGATGATTCCAAACAGGATGAGGGGTTCCATGCCGATCATGCGTGGCTCATCGCGATGTCATTGAGTGCGTGCCCGACATCGTTGCACTTCTCCATCACCCGGCCCAGCCCTTCGTAGATATCCTTGAGCTTGATTATAAGCAGCAGATCCTTTGTCTTGAAGAGGTCGAGCACCGCTTTTGCCTGGAGTTCTATGGCCATGTTGTATATCCGGTTTATCTCAGTTGTATGGCTCTTTACATCATCAGGTTTTTGTAAGGATTCAAGGGCAGTTACTGCCTCTACGATCTCGGTGGCAGAGAGCATGATTAAGTAAGAAAATTCCTTTAATTTCTCATTGCTCTCGGCAAGCTCGTAGTTGCAGATCTGCTGAGTGACCCGGTCAATGCGGTCCATGACGCCGTCCATGACCGGAGCCAGCCGGGAGATCTCTTCGGGTTCGAGCGGTGTGATGAGGGACTCGTTCAGCTGTTCGTATATGTGACGGGTGATCTCGTCGCATTTATGTTCAAACTGTCGCACCTTATGGGATTTTTCAATGCCATCCGGGAGTTCATGGGTGATCTCGTTCAACGTGACAGAAGCTTCTGAGATCATCTTGGCCATCTCTTTAAAAAGAGTAAAAAAGATCTTATCTTCTGGGAGAATCAGGTCACGGATACGCATAGGGGGTCTGAATATTCCCTCTGGTATTCAAGTATAAAAAACAAGGGGACCATGCCCGTGTACGGGGATGTGACCGCTGTATGATGAGTTTGAATGATGTGAGCGATTACTTTGGTCATGAAAATTGAATTCGGTGTGCAAATGTCATTGCACTGGTGCGAAGTCTTTGACTTCATGCAGGTTTTTTTAAGAAATTTCAATCAGCGAATAATCCCGCTTTCCGGTACATTGGCTGGACCTCGGCTCCTTCAAGGTTACCCCCAGCCCAGACGTACCTCTCGCGGATTGTCGGGGGCAGATCTTTTTCGGCTATCGGTATAAAACCCTGTTTTGTGTAAAAACCGATGAGGTGCCGGACTGCGTGCATATACAGATCATCATTATGGCAGGCTTCCACCAGTGCCCCGACTGCAAGTCGTGAATAGCCTTTCAGGCGATGTTCTTCGGGAGTAAAAATACCATCTACGTCCATTCCATCCGGGTGACGCCTGCACCGGGCCAGGGAGACTAGCAATTCTCCGGAAAAAACCGCAAAGATTCGGTCAGTGGCAGGATCACCGGTGGTTTCATGATATTCTACCCAGAAGGTATCAGCTGCGGGAAATTCATCGGACCGCAATTCCCGCACAGAGTGTTTCTTATCAGTCCGGGTCTCCTTGTTTTTTCCGGTATCCCTTAATTCGCCGGCACCGTTTTTTCTGATCGTGATGATATCGTCTGGTCCTGTCATAGTATCCGGTATCCTTCGGAGGGAATCAGGATCTCAAACCGTGTGCCTCTCTTTGGAGTTCCCGTTTCTTTGATGGTCATATCACTGATTGCACAGATCTCATGGGCGAGAAACAACCCGTGTCCATACCGTTCCTCTCTCTGGGTGAAGAGCAACTCTTTGGTACCGGTCTCAATTCCTGCCCCATCCGTTTCAACAAGAACTGCACAGCCGTTTTCCCGTATATGATACGTGACTACGACCATAGTCACGCCCCCGGTCTCCCTGATTGTTGCATCAAAGATATGGAAAAAGACTGCCGGAAGGTGGGGATCGGCAAAGACTTCCAGTCGCTCAGTCCATGTCCTGAATGAGACACCGCCTACTCCAAGCCGTCCGATTGCATCAAGCACCGCATGCTGAACCGGAATCCATGCCGGGGGAGATGTGCCGATATCCTTGAACTCGCGGGATATATCGATCTGGTGCTGGATACCCTGGGCAGAATCCTTGAGCGCTTCTATAAAGAACAGGACCTCCGGGTCATCGAATTTCATCACCCCTATTGAAAGTATCCCGTACAATCCAGCAAGTTTTCTCGATATATCATTGCGCACGATCCCGGCAATGGTGTTGAGCCGGCTGCTGGTATTCTGGAGTGCCGATTCGGTCATCACCTGTTCGGTGATGTCGCGTATTGATTCGATTGCTCCGGTGACATTCCCGTTTCCGTCTACAAGAGCAGTTGCAGCAACCTTGAGATGCACCCCCTTACCTCCTTTAAACCGGGGAATAAAAATTTCAGAAACCAGTTTCTTGCCCTCTTTTTTTATCTGGGGATAATATGATTCGGCCTCCTGACCGGGAGTGAGAATGAGATCCAGGAAGGCGGGCCGCTTCACGCCATAGAATGCATGGGAATAGGCATAATTACCTTTATCCAGGATCTCCGTTTTTTTTACTCCCGTGAGTTCTTCTACGGCCTGGTTCCACGCGATCACAACACCCTCCCGGTTTACCGCAAAGGTAGGGTAAGGGAGAAATTCGATGATCTCGTGAAGCTGTTGTTCGGACGCCCGTAGTTTTGCAGAGAGATAGGCAACAACTCCCCCGACAAGGATTAAGAAGACCATCCTAAAAAGGGTCGATACGATAAGAAGCAGATCAAGGGGCAGGATAAGTGCGATCAAGGCCCCGTAGGCTACTGCAATGAGCGTGGAAAAAACTAGACCCCGACGGGGAAACCAGTATGCTGCAAGAATGATGGGGAGGTAAATCACGTGCGACAACAAAACGGTGATCCCGCTCATCATGCCAAGTACGTTTATTCCCAATGCAAAAACAGTCGCAACCGCAAGAGTAAGAGCACGCGTACGGGTGAAGGGAGAGGACGGATTTAAAAAAATATTACTGTTCATTTCAGCGGTACCTGTTTTTTCCTGATATGCTCTTGACGGACAAAAAGATTGCCACTTTTAAGGATAAATAATGCCAGTCCAAATCCGTGTATGCGCCTGTCCGCGGGACCGGACACGCAGTATTGGGGAGAGTTCGTCTTTTTAAACAGTGCCGATGATCAGATCTGCCCGTCAGTGCGGATGGTTGACCGGGGGCAGGTAATTTCGAACCGTGCTCCTTTTTTGAATTCTCCGGTCTCTTTTATGCTGATACCGGTGATATTGAGGATCTCTCTTGAAAGGAAAAGCCCGAGACCGGTATTTTTACCAAACCCATAGGTAAAGATCTTCTCCTTCTCATCTGCCGTAACTCCTGTCCCGTCATCCTGGCAGATGATTGTGCAGATATCGTTTTTGCATTCATAACCAAAACGGATAGTTGTCAGCGATTTGCCCCCGTACCGCACGGCATTTTCAACAAGATTGGAAAAGACCTTCTCGATTAACGGGTCTGCATACAGTTCGATCTCAGCAGGGATTGCATTTTCAAGGTTCACAGTGCCAATTGATGTGTGTTTCAGGGAATTCTCTACCTGGGAATGGACATTCTGCCAGACCGCTGATTTGATGCCGACTTTCTGGTAATCCCCGGTGAACCGGACCGTATTGATCGTCTGGTTGACAATTTCATCAGCGGTTTTGATATGATTCCAGGCTTTTTCGGGTTCGGCGTTTTTTGTCAGGAGGGCCAGTTCAATGTACTCGTGCAGGGCCATGAGCTGGTTGAGCAGATCATGCCGGGTGATACTTGCCATGAGCTGGAGTTTTTTATTGGCTTTTTCCAGCGCATCTTCAACCTTTTTTCGTCGCGTATTCTCCGCGAACAGATCATCATTCGCCAGTTTGAGTTTTTCTACGGTTACCTGGAGCTCTTCATTCACTGCATTGAGGCGCTCCTGGGTCTCCTGAAGTTCAGTATTTTTCTTCACTGCCAGATCATAAGTGGAGAGCAGGATCGTGAGAATCTGTAATCTTCCGGCAGTGATGTTGTGATTGCTGTTGGCAAATGAGACCTCAATACCCGTTCCGGATCCACCATCCGGGTCAGGACGGGCTATCGTCTGAAGGACACTCTGAATCCGCGAATATACGTGCTGGGGCTCAAACGGTTTTATGATGAAGTTGTCGGCACCGGCTTCAAGACCTTTGATCACATCGATGGGGTCGAAGAGCTGGGTCACAAGTATCACCGGCATTGTTGCTATCGCAGCGTCAGCACGGATCCTGCGGCAGAGTTCATACCCGTCCATTTCCGGCATAATAATATCGGATAAGACCAGGGCAGGACGATCGATCCTGATCTGTTCCAATGCATCAAGACCATTGGTCGCAAGGACTACCCGGTACCCTTCATTTTCAAGAATATGGCGCAGGTACTCGGCCTGGGTCCTGCTGTCTTCGACCACAAGAAGTTTCATGGGATTTTTTGGTATGGTGCTGTTCATAAGATGACGTACTCCATCATCAGGATATTTTGTCTGTTCATCTCAGTAGTCTCCCTGGAGCAGTTCGTGGATAACAGATAAAAACCGTTCCTTTTCAAAGCCGCTTTTTTCCATGTACACATCAGCCCCGACAGCGATGCCGTGTGCCCGGTCTTCCTTAGAATCAAGTGATGTCACGAGGACAATCGGCAGGTAAGCGAGCCGGGTATCAGCCCGGATCTTTTCTGTGAGAGTAAAGCCATTCATGCGTGGCATATCCACATCTGAGACGACCATATCAAACTTATCATCTTTAAGCATTGCGAAAGCTTCCATGCCATCGCGCGCCGTTACCACTTCATGACCTCTCTGTTCCAGGATATTTGCCAGGAACATCCGGGAGGTGACAGAATCCTCAACAACCAGCACACGTCCCAGAACTGCGCCGGGCTTTTCGGTCTGCGGAGCTGATATATCTGTTTTAATTGCCTCCTGAATCAGTTCGATCGGATCCAGGACGATAGCAATGGATCCGTCCCCGAGAATGGCCGCCCCGGTTATGCGTTTTACCCGGTGCAACTGGCTGCCAAGAGGTCGAACAACGATCTCCTGGACCTGGAGAACCTCATCTACCATGCAGGCAATCTGCCCCGCACCATAAGCGATGATAATTATCGGTACCTGGGACGGGATCTCTGAAGTGTGGTGATACCTGGTCATGCCAAGCGCATCCGTGAGCCGGATGATGCTGATGACTTCCCCGTTGAGGGTGAGTGTCGGCCGGTTGCTCTGGAAGATGGTTGCATCCGGTTTTGCCCTGAATACCTGCCGGACCTGCTGCATGGGAAGGACATACTTGTGGCTGCCGGACCGGACAACTACGCCACGGAATGTTGCAAGCCGTACCGGAACTCTCATGGTGATACTGGTGCCTGCCCCCAGTTGTGACGTGAGGATAACATTGCCGCCCAGACGTGTTACCGTATCTTCAACAATGGCAAGACCCAGACCCCTGCCGGATATATCCGTGACATCCGGTTTTACGGAAAGCCCGGAACGGAAGATGAGCCATATAGCCTCTTCATCAGTCAGTTTTCCCGCCTCTCTCTTGGTGATGATGCCGTTTTTGACTGCTGAATTGCGTACCTTATTGCAGTCAATTCCCGCACCATCATCCGATACTTCAATGCCGACTTTGCTTCCTGAAACTGGGACAATGCGGATTCTGACGATCCCCCGGGCTGGTTTGTGTTGTCCTGCCCTGATATCGGGATACTCGATGCCGTGATCGATGCTGTTATTGATCAGGTGCATAAGCGGATCTTTAAGGGATTCGAGGATACGGCGATCCATCTCGATCTCTTCGCCTTCGATGACGAGATCTACGCGTTTTCCCGTGCTGCGCGAATATTCCCGTACGAATCCGGAAAAGGGTAACAGGATATCAGATATCGGTACCAGAACCGCATCATGGATAAGATCAGAGATCTCTGATGTGCTCGTTTCTAGTGCTGCCCTGTCCAGCTCAGTTGCCCGGATGTGAGCCCCCAGATCGTGCTGAAGATAGGTCATGAATTCACGGTCATATTCCATGAACTCGAGCATATGGCGCAGCGGGACCACCAGCTCGGGGGGGAGTGTTGTTGTTTTTGTACCGGCTATTGCCTCACGGAGTAAGTAAAGATCAGAGGAGACCATGGCATGGTTCCAGCGCCACTGGGAAAACCGGGTCATCATCTCCTGAAGCTCCCGCATCCTGTGAGTGATGAAAAGCCGCGTTGTGAGGAGATCATCAGAACCTGCAATCAGGCGATCAAGTTTATGCGCAGATATCCTGACGGTTGCACTACTCCCGGTTCCCGGATACGGCTCCTCTTTCCGGGGGGAGGGCCGGACCGGCACCGAGGGATCCGCAGGTTCGGTCCGGGTCAAAGAATTTGCCGATGATGGGTCTCTTATCCTGGATGAATCTGTATCCGGCCCCGCTGAGGTAACAACGCGGATTACCGGTGATGTGTGAGGGAGGATCGTATCAGTTGTCCGAATATTGTGGTTCGCCTGCTGTCCTGCACTTTTATTCGGAGCAAGCAGCCCCCGGATCGATGAGATAATCTCAGATGAACTGGGTTCCTGGGCATGTGCTCCCTGAATATGTACCCTTATTACCCTGAGGGCATTGTGGAAGATATCAAATGCTTCATCATCAGGCCAATAGCTGCCTTTTTTTATTGCGGCAAAGACATTTTCCAGGTTCTGGCAGACCAGTTCAATCTCTTTTACATTGACCGCCCGTGCAGCTCCTTTCAGGCTGTGGATTGTCCGATAAACCCTCTCGGTTACCGGGCTTCCGGTTTCCGGTCCGCTCTTCTCCAGCTCCAGAAGCCCTTCGGTAATAGTGTTTATGTATTCTTCTGCCTCTTCCCTGAATGTGGCAAGGAGTTTTTTCTGAAATTCATCATCCGTACCGGTCATAATCAGGGTGTATCAGACGTGGTACTGAACGGTGAGTTTCTTTAAGCGCACACCGAGTTCATGGAGGTCTTCAGCGGTCTTTTCCGCTTTCCGGGTGATCTCGAGATTTTTCTGCGCAGCATTCCGTATCTTTTCCATGGCAAGTGAGATCTGGTCAACTCCAGCGGCCTGTTCCTGAATCGAAGAGGTGATCTCGATGGCTTCGCGTGAGGAGTCGGCAATTGAGCGGGTGAGGACCTCGATTGCTTCCCGGGCATCGCTCGTCAGCCTTACTGCTTCTGCAACAGAACGGGTCCCCTGCTCGGTAGATACCACGGTTGAAGAGACTCCCCGCTGGATATCGGTCAGGATGGTACGGATGTTTGCCGTTGCCTGTTTTGACTGTTCGGCAAGGTTGTGGATCTCATGGGCAACTACGGCAAAACCTTTCCCAAAATCCCCGGCCTTAGCCGCTTCAATGGACGCATTAACTGCAAGCAGGTTGGATTGTTCCGAGATATCGGTCACGGTTGCAATGATCTCCCCGATGGCCTGGCTCTGTTCTGAGAGCTTAATAACACTCATGCCGATGGTGTCCATCTGCCGCTGGATATGGTTCATTCCATCGAGAATCTCCTGTACTGATTTCTGGCCTTCCCCGGAGACGGTGATGGCTTTCATGGCTTTTTCCGACACGGATTTTGACTTGAGAATAACAATATCGGTCTTTTTCCTGACACCTTCTACGGTATCAGAAGTGTCATTGACCGTGCTTGCAGTCTGTGAACTGGCATTTGCGAGCTGGGTAGTGACGGTCAGGATCTCGCTGGATGCTGATGAAAGCACCGAGACTCCTTCATAGAGTTCCTCGTTGATCAGCTTCATTAAGCGCTGGAGTTCGATACCTATCGTGTTGAGTGCATCCCGGTAGGCAACAAATTCGCCGGCAACCGGGATCTTCTCATCAAACCGGGCGGTGAAATCACCGGAGGCATAGAACCGTGAAAGGCGCATGGCCTCGTTCACCGGCTCGGTGATCGTTTCAAGGGTCTTGTTAAACCCGGCAATAATCATCCGGTACCCGCCCCGGAATGCATTCTCGTTCCCCCGGACGGACAGGTCCCCGGCCCGTGCGGAATCCGTGAGTTTTATCGTCTCCTTATGCAGGTGATCCAGCGACTCAACCATCATCCGCAGGGCCGGCCGGATCTCGTCACGGTCATCGACCGGTTCTGCAAATGCCTCGATGTAATCACCTTTGGCAATTTTTTTGATATTTCCCACAACATTTGTCTGAAGATCGTCGGCAAACTCATCCATGGTGGCTGCCATGATCCCTATCTCATCCTGCCGCTTGATGTTGAGACGTACGGAAAGGTGGCCATTCCTGAGTTCCTTGATCATGACCACGACCGATTGCAGAGGTCCGGATATCGAGCGGCCAAAAAGAATTGCAATAACGGTACCAAAGGCCATCGATGCGATCATCAGGGCAAAGATGGTATTGCGTATTGTATCAATGGGCCCGGTGAAATCCGAGAGTTCAGCGCGTGAGACAATGTACCAGTCGAGTGGTTCATAGTACGTGTAGGCATCAAGAACATTCATCCCGTCAACAACGTGCGGAACTGCCCCTTCCTTGTTCTTAAACATCTGCTGGACATAATCCTTATCTTTCCAGTTCTGCCCCTGGGCGCTCGGGTGGACAAGCACATTTCCCGCACTGTCGATAACGTACATATAGCCATGTTTACCAACAACGGTCTCGCGAATACTTTTCTTGACTATATCGAGCGTCTGTCCTTCTTCCGTTCCAACAAAAAGAATACCAATGACCTTTCCATTGGGATCTTTGATTGGCTCATAGGCAGTGACATAGTTTTTCCCGAACAGGTCACGTCTCCCATAATATGTCACGCCATCGTCAACGGTCACTTTGTAGACATCATCAGTCAGATGAGTGCCAACTGCACGCTTTCCGTTGGTATCCAGAACATTGGTCGAGATGCGGACCGCGTAACTGTTGTTGTATACCTGGAAAACTGTCGCAGCACCGCCGACCATTGCCTGTACCTGATCGACAATCTCGAAGTTATCATTGACAACGTATTTGTTGCCCCTGCTGTCGATAAGGGTCATTTTATCGTTAATGACGTCTGGTGTACCCGTGCCATAGAAATTCTGTTTTGCTACATTGAGGTCACTGTTCACCTTATTGCGCGTCAGTTTGTAGACATCATTGGTCCAGCCTTTCATATCCCCCGTCTGGGTTTCCAACAATGCCTGGGTCTGTTCACTGATAACGCTGCTTGAACTGGTATACGCGACCAGCCCGAGCAGCAGGGTCGGGATGATTGCCAAGAAGAGGCAGATGACTAGAATCTTGGTCCCGACTTTCATATTGGAAAAAAACTGCATATTAAATGGCATACTATCCCGTACCCTTCCCGTACTAGTTCACATTCCGGTAATGAATAGACTGATCCCCTATTGTTTAAAATTACTGTTGTTGTTATATCTCAAGCCATCATGAGATGGAATGCCAGAAAGAGCAACCGGGTTATGCAAGGAATATCAGGCAACAGTCTCATCGATAAGCATACGGGGATCGGAAAGGAGTGCTGCTCCATCCAGCACTACAATTCCTTCAGCAACTCCCAGGAAATAGGGGACTTCAGCCGATGAGGGTACCTGTGCTGCGGGCATACTGGCCGGGATGGTGGCGATACCGGTGATATAATCTGCCAGGATCCCAAAGGTCAGGGTCCCGTCAGTGACGACAATGACCCGGTTCAAATCCGTAAGACCCCTGCCGCTGATGGAAAAGAGTGCCCGGAGATCCACTAATGATATTATCTCTCCGCGTATCGCACAGATGCCGGAGATATATTCCGGTGTTCCGGGAACCGGCGTGATCCCTCCAGTAAGGATCACTTCCCGCACGTACTTCATCCCAATGGCGTATTCCTGGTAGGCGAGCCGGAATTTCAACACCTCGATCCTGACAATACCCCGTGAGCGGGCTGCCGGTTGTGATAGTTTTTTTGCCCGTTCTGCAAGGATAACTGCAACCCTCTCTAAAGGTTCATCTCTCGTTTTCTCATGGGGAATAACCGTTCGTGTATGAAGTAATGAGCAGATCTGTTTCGGATTTGGCTCTGTCAAAAAACCCGCAAGATCATGAATGATGACAAGCCCCTCAGCAGTAACAGTCACTCCTTTTATGACCGGTTCCCCACAATATGCAGAACCTTCATCGAAGGCGGATGGGGTATACGGACTGATGCCCGAGGTCTCATCGACGCAGAGGGCGACGCAGAGGGCGACGCAGAGGGTCCCGGCTTTTGTTACAATCAGGACATCCGAAAGGCGGGGTTGGCGGGCAGCGAATCCAAGGAGTGTCCGGATCTGGTAGACCGGGACCGTCCGGCCATGAAGGTTGATAACTCCTGCAAGACCGCATTCATTACCGGATTGCGGGGAAATTTCTACCATCCGTTCGACAAACACGGTCTTTCCCACCGGTATGGCACAGGATATTCCTTCAACTGAAAACTGCAACAGGGTCGTAATACCGGTTCACCTTAATAATCCCCCATTGGTGCTGATCTGATAAAAGTATAGATGGATGGATAAATGCTAAACCATCCGGTAAAATCCCGGAAGATTCGCTCATTTACAAAAGGATTGCTGACAGAGTTTTGATAATTGCAAAAAACAATTGAGTGATAGCTCGCGAGTCTCATTCCTTCGGACATATTGCAGTCTGACAGAGTTAATGATAAGAGCAGAGCCGTTGAGACCCTGATGAAAAGCGAGTGGACTGGGCGGGAATTGAACCCGCGGCCTCTCCCATGCCAAGGGAGCGATCTACCACTGATCTACCAGCCCGCTTCCTAACTAGTAGGATGCCATAGGTTAAAAGAATTGTTTAAGTCTCTTATGAAAGATGACGACGGTTTATATGGATGTGGCCATTTTTCCCCTCTTCCATGAACCGAAGCGGGCCCCACAATTCTCGCCGTATATTGCAGGACAAAAAAGGATGAACATCAGGAAAATGACAGCCCCCGACCATCAAAAAATAAAAACATACGTCTGGATCTATGAAAAGGGGGAATGATTCTCTTTGGGATCATTCGGATAATGCAGAACCGGGTATTGAGAGGAGGGACGGGGTCAGCCGCAGTCGTGCCTCCTCCATTGCCGATTGTTTCACGATCTTCCCGTTATTGATAAATGGTTCGAGCAATGGGAGTGCATTGTCCGGCCGCCTCTGGTGAGCAGGCAATACCTTATGTTCTCCGCTTGGCAGCTCATAGACCTGCTTTTTGCCGCTCTTCTTGCCCCGTTTGGCCTTTGCCACTCCATCGATCTCAACGATATCCATGGAAAAATCGATTACCGGTGCATTTGCAATGGCACCGCCAACTCCAAAGGCATCCACGATATCGCGGTATGCAATAATTTCCTCCCGTGTTACTCCTCCGGAGAGGAATATTTTTACGCCTGAATATCCATGGCAGTCGAGTTCCCACCGGACTTCTTCTATAATTGCACGCATATTGCCCCGCCGTGAACGTGGCGTGTCGAGCCGGACTGCGGTAGCCCCGCATTCAGCAGCCCGAAGGGACTCGGATTTTTCATCGCAGTAGGTGTCAGCGAGCATGATTCGAGGGACTTCTTTTGGGGCTTGCTTGTCAAACGAGCGCCAGGCATCTTCGGGCTTGTTGTAGCACATCACGAATGCATGCGGCATCGTGCCGACAACAGGTATCCCCTCCGGGGCACAGGTGTTGGATACACCATCCACTCCGCCAATCCAGGCAGCCCGTTCGATCATGCATGCGAGAGCCGGATGCTGCCTGCGGGAGCCAAAGGAGTATACCGGGCGGTGATGAGCAGCGATCTTGATATGGGCGGCAGCAGATGCAATGCCGGATGCGTGGCAGAGGAAACCGAGTATCGCGGTCTCATACCGACAAAAATCCCGGTATTTCCCGGATATGCGCAGTACCGGATCATTCTTGAAAAAAATGGTGCCTTCCGCCATTGCATCAACCGTGACCGGTAGTCCTTCGAAAAGGGCGATCACATCGGAAAGGCCGCAGAAGACAGACCATGCATCGGGAAGCGTGGAGGCTGTAACTTCCATGACCACTTCCGGGTTGATCCCGTCCGTCCTGAGCGTCTCTTCCGTGCGCTCGAAATAGATGTCGGTGCATTTCCCGCGACGGATCGTCTCATCGCTGACCGTATCGAACATACCCATACCAGTTGTTGGTGTGCAGGAGGAATTTACGTTTAGCGGAAAAACTCTTTGATAATTCGCTAAATATTAGTGCGTCCCGCGACAACCATTCTCCAGCGCAGGTAACGCATGCAGTCAGGATCAATTACGTTTGTGGATGAATGGCATAAACCAGACTCGGGGAGACGCTGATGCTCGGGATCATCGGAGGTACAAGCCTCCTCTTCTCTGAACTCCCGGAACTCGAAAAGCGCCGGGTGCATACGCCGTTTGGCAATGCCGAGCTTCTCTGCGGGGATATCGTGATGCTGATGCGTCACCAGCAGGGGCTCCCCCCGCACCGGATCAATTACCGGGCGAACCTGTCCGCGCTTGCAATCGCTGGTGTGGACCGGATAGTTGCGTTTGGATCCACCGGGTCATTAAACCGCGAGATAACTCCAGGGTCCCTCGTCATCCCAACAGATTACGCAAGCATGACTGATATCCCTTCAATCCATGACCATGCAATAGAACATGTGCTCCCGGCAATGTCAGAGTCCCTTTCGAAGATGCTTGCCGCTCACATTCCTGAAGCCCGGTATGGTGGAGTATATATCCAGACAAAAGGCCCCCGGTTTGAAACGGTTGCCGAGATCCGGGCATTTTCCCGGATTGCAGATCTCGTGGGGATGACGATCGCTTCCGAGGCCACCCTTGCCGGTGAACTGGGAATGGGTTTTGCTGCACTCTGCACGGTAGACAACTACGCAAACGGTCTGGCTGAAGGAATCCTGACCTTTGACGACATACTTGAGATCTCGCGATCGTACCGGCACCGCACCGCAGGACTGGTAAAGACGATCATCAAAAATATGGCCTGAGGCTTAAACGGAGATCATTATGGGCGATATGGACAATATTTTCAACAAACGGCAATCGATCCTGATTGCGAATGTGATGGTGGATGGAAAGCATACCGATATCCTGGTGAATGACGGGGGTATTATTGCGGCAATCGGTAACGATGTCCGGGGGCAGCACAAAGGTGAGGCCGATCTGGTGATTGACGGGGATGGCGGGATCGCTCTCCACGGTCTTGCCAATACCCACACTCATGCGGCCATGTCACTGCTCCGCGGGTACGCGGATGATATGATCCTGCAGGACTGGCTCAGCCAGAAGATCTGGCCGCTTGAAGCCCACCTGACCCCGAGCGATGTGTACTGGGGGACAAAACTGGCCTGCCTTGAGATGATAAAAACCGGTACCACCGCATTCAATGATATGTACTTCATGATGGACCAGGCAGCCCGTGCGGTCGACGAGGCAGGTATCCGTGCGGTTCTCTGTTATGGGTTCATCGACCTCTTCAATGCAGAAAAGCGGGAGGCCGAGTGCAAAGCCACCGAGAAGCTTGCAGCCCATATCCGTTCCATGAACAACCCGCGGATCAAGGCAGCTGCCGGTCCCCATGCGATCTACACGGTATCGCCCGAAGGCCTGAAGTGGTGCGCAGAGTTTGCAAAAGAGCAGAAGATCGGCATCCACATTCACCTGTCTGAGACGGAGAAGGAGATCAACGACTGCATTGCCCAGCACGGCAAACGCCCGGCAGCACTACTTGATGACTGCGGGATCCTTACGCCAAACACCATCGCAGCCCACTGCTGCTGGCTCGATGACGCGGAATGCGCCCTGCTTGGGAAACGGGGTGTCTCGGTCTCCCATAATCCGGCGAGCAACATGAAGCTTGCCACCAACCGGGCCATGCCCGTCCGCCCGCTTACGGCTGCGGGGGCGAATGTCTGTCTCGGTACCGATGGCTGCGCCAGCAACAATAATCTCGATATGTTCGAGGAGATGAAGACCGCAGCACTCCTCCAGAAATTCTTCTGGAACGATCCTACCGTTCTTCCGGCACCTGCGGCACTTGCGATGGCAACGACTAATGGGGCAAAGGCACTGGGCTTTGGCACCGGGACGCTCACCGTGGGTGCACCTGCTGATATCGTGCTCGTCTCCACCCGCACGGCCTGCAATATTCCCCTGCACAACGTCACTTCCAATCTCGTGTACTCGTGCAGCGGGGCTGCGGTTGAGACCACCATCTGCGATGGCAGGGTGCTGATGCTGAACCGTGAGATCCCCAACGAAGACGAGATCCTTGATGGAGCAGCAAAGGCTGCTCATGAACTCGTCACCCGCTCGCAATCCGCATAATATGTACCAGAAATTTCTGAAGGGGGCCAATCTGCGCCATGCGGTTGCGATCCTCTCCCTCATTTTTATCCTGTTGTCGTGTATTGCTGTCACGGGGTGCCTGAACGATCTCGGCATTCCGGTTTTTGGCCCGGGGGGGTCTCTTTATCAGGGAGAGAATGATGGCAGGCTCTCTGCCTATTTCCTTGATGTCGGCCAGGGTGACTCATCGTTCATCATCTTTGGCAATAAAACGATCCTTATCGATGCCGGGGAGATGGATATGGGCGATCGGGTAGTCAGTGATCTTAAGGAACGGGGTATCACCCGGATCGACCTGCTTGTCGCCACCCACCCGCACTCCGACCATATCGGAGGCATGCAGAAAGTGCTGGAAAATTTCCCGGTCAGCAAGGTGCTGGATGCAGGGATGCCGCATACATCGGTGCTCTACGAGCGGTTCCTGGAAACGATCGATAAGAAAAATATACCTTACAAGGTTGCTGTGCAGGGTGATGAGATCAATCTTGACCCGGCGCTCCGGATTGTTGTTCTCTCACCACCGGAACAACGGTTCGGCGATGACCTGAATACCAACTCCATTGTGCTGCGCATATCTTACGGGACGGTTAATTTCCTGTTCACTGGAGATGCGGGTGGGGAAGCCGAGACTGCGCTCGTGAAGTCAGGTTATGCTCCTGATGCCCAGATCCTCAAAGTCGGGCACCATGGCAGCCTGCACTCAGGTTCGCCCACATTTATTGCACGGGTACACCCGGAGATCGCTGTCATCCCCCTTGGGCTGGACAACCCGTATGGTCATCCACATAACCAGGCGGTTGATACTCTTACGGGAGCCGGAGCCACCATCTACCGGACTGATCGCGATGGAACGATCCTGCTAAGGAGCGATGGGATCTCCTATTCGGTGAAGACACAAAGGGGAGTTAACGGATTAGCCCCGGTAGTTACACCCGCTTCCCGGGCAGCAACTACTCACACGGAGATCCCTCTGCTACCGACGCTCCCTCCGGAAGCTCTCAACATTACCTTTCCCCAGCCCCTGGTTCCTGTACCGCAGATCGGTAATGCCACTGCGATAGTGATCAGCGCTATACAGTTCAATGCCCCGGGGGATGACCGGCAGAACGTGAATGGCGAATGGGTCCAGCTGGCCAACCGCGGGGATGATACCGTTCTCCTTGCAGGATGGACTATCTCCGACAATAGCAGAAGTACCCAGTATACAATCCCGGCAATCGTGCTTGTGCCCGGCGAAACAGTTACGATCTATTCCGGCTCGGGAATGCTGAACAACACTGCTCTTTTCATGGGTAAGACTGAGCCTGTCTGGGGCAACAGTGGCGACATCGCAATCTTAAAAGACGGAACCGGGAAGATCATCGACCAGAGGTCAGAGTGATTCTGGATGAAAGCGACCATTGACCGAATCGAAGAGGGTATTGCAGTGCTGATAAGCGCGGAAGAAGAGCCAGTACGCATGACCGTACCCGTATCGCTGCTTCCACCCGGCGCAAGGGAAGGTGATATGGTTACCATTCATGTTGATCGCGATGAAGGGGCGACAGCAGCATCAAAAGATCGGGTCTCTTCACTTATTCAAAAGTTGAAGAACAAATAACCGGAAAACCGGGCAAACTCTTTTTTCCCGATTTTTCTTTTAAGGTTACCATCTTTCATCGGGGTTTGGAATTGTCCTTGTACGTTTCAGTGATGGTGTGGCTAAAAAATGCAGGGAATTATTGAATTCTTCGTGCTGATGTACGAATGGGGATATGGAGAAGTTCCACCATGGATTTCGGCATGTTTTTTCCTTCCCGCGATCAATGGGGATACATGACTCATCACCAGCAATTCGAACACCCTGAGAAAGCCGGACACACCTGCCGTCTCTGCTCATCATCCCATGATCCAGAGCACAAGGTTTCTGTCGGCGGCATCTGCCATAATTGCGTATATAAAATCCTCATCGTTGTCCTGATCGTTATGATCGCAATATCATATGTCGCTTGGTTCGGCGTATTTTAAGGAGTTAAATTTTTATTTTTCCTGATTCTCTTCGGGTTCATTTGAGCGTGACATGATGAGGACCTTATATTCCTCAAATTCGTCATCGGTGATAAGCCCGCGCTCTTTTAATGTCCCCACCCGCTCAAGCAGGGAAATCCCTGCTTCAGTCCCGTCATGATTATGGCTGATCTGTTCTTTCTGTCGCTCCTCCATAAACCCGGAAGCAAGGATTGCAGAGGGGAGAGCAAGGAGTAAGACGCCCCCGATTGTTACCATGCCGGTAATGGTCTGACCCAAAGGGGTGATGGGATAGATATCACCGTACCCCACGGTTGTGACGGTCATCACGGCCCACCACATAGCTGCCGGGATACTGGAAAACTTGTCCGGCTGGGCAGCGTTCTCGACAAGATACATGATTGTCGAGGAGAAGAGAATCTCAAAGACCAGGAAGATTACAAGGAATGAGATGATCTCCCGCTTCTTGAAAACAACCCGTTGCAGGAGTTGCAGCGCCTCCGAGTGACGGGTATAGCGCACCAGCTTGAAGATCGAGAGGAGCCGGAAGATATGGAGCATGGAATAGTCCCGGGGAAATGCGAGCGGGAAGAATATGGGGATGATCGAGATGAGATCGATTATCATATAGATCCCTGCGGCATAACGCAGGCGGTCTTTTACCCTGCCAAGGAATGTGGGGTTATGGGTGCATGACCAGAGCCGGAGAATATACTCGATTGCAAAGATGGAGAGGCAGACAAATATGATCGCAAAGAGCTGGTGACGGAGTGTGAGCGGAAGATCGGGAATTGTTGTGATGACGACAGTGATGGTGTTAGTCAGGATGAAGAACGCCAGAAGATACTTCACTCCCCGGGCTGCCGGTTCCGGGTTCGGGTAAGTGTTAAGGATCGTATTGACACGGGTTTTTATCCGGTCATATCGGGATGTGTCAGCCGTGATTTTCTGTGTCTGCTGTGCTGGATTCATCTGATATGACGAAATCCGGGTGGATGATATTTATAGTGATCGAGATGTGACGGATGAAAAAGATCGAGAGATACTCATGATCCTTATGACAAAAAGAGAGTGAATATAATTATGCAGTCTCGATCTTATCCGCTTCCTGTAAACCGAGCGCCTTGATCGAGGTTTCCCGCATCTTGAACTTCATGATCTTGCCGGAGATATTGATCGGGAAATCAGTGACGAACATGACATATCGCGGGATCTTGTAGTGGGCGATCTTGCCCTTGCAGTAGTCTTTGACGTCCTGCTCGGTCATGGTCTGATCGGGTTTCATTTTCACCCATGCGCAGAGTTCCTCCCCGTACTTGATATCCGGCACGCCAACAACGTAGACATCAGAGATCTTCTCGTGGTGGTGGAGGTACTCCTCGATCTCACGCGGATAGATGTTCTCTCCTCCCCGGATCACCATGTCTTTTAAGCGGCCGACAATCTTGAAGTAGCCCTCTTCATCCATGGTACCGAGATCGCCGGTATGGTTCCAGTGGTCCTTGTCGAGCGTGGCATGCGTAGCTGACGGATTGTTGTAATAGCATTTCATGACGCAATAGCCGCGTGCGCAGATCTCTCCGATCTCGCCATGCGGGACGATCTTGCCGGTCTTGGAGTCGATGATCTTGAGTTCGGTATGCGGGAATGCCCGCCCTATCGTGGTGACCCGGCGTTCGACCGGGTCCTGGGTCGTGGTCATCGTGACGCCGGGGCTCGTCTCAGTCTGACCGTATACGATCACAATCTCACTCATGTGCATCTGCGTGTTGACCTGCTTCATTACTTCGATCGGGCAGGGAGAACCCGCCATGATACCGGTTCGCAGGGACCTGAGATCGTATTTGGAAAAGTTCGGGTGGCTAAGTTCGGCAATGAACATGGTAGGGACGCCATGCAGGGCCGTGCAGTGCTCCTTCTCAATGGTCTTTAAGACTTCCTCGGCATCGAAGGTAGGGGCAGGCAGCACCATGGTCGAGCCATGAGTTACGCAGGCAAGGTTTGAAAGAACCATGCCAAAGCAATGATAGAAGGGAACGGGAATGCAGAGCCGGTCTTTTTCGGTAAAACCCATGCCTTCACCTATGATGAAACCATTATTGAGGACGCTGTGGTGAGTCAGGACAACCCCCTTGGGGAACCCGGTGGTGCCGCTCGTATACTGGATGTTGATCGGGTCATCGAACGAGAGCCCTTCACCGCGCTCGATGATATCATCCATCGACATCTCCTCTGCCTTTTTCAAAAAGTCCCCCCATGTGTACATGCCGTTGTAGGGGATCTCGCCCATGAAGATTGCATTTTTGAGGAACGGAAACTTCTCGCAGGAGATTCTGCCGGGCTTGCACTCGTATGCCTCAGGGCAGGCTTCGTAAAACATACCCACATAGTCAGAGGTCTTGAACCGGCCCTGCACAATCAGGGTCGAGATCTCAGCCTGCTTGAGCACATACTCGAGTTCATACGTGCGGTACGCCGGGTTGATGTTTACCATGATGGCGCCGATCTTCGATGTTGCGAACTGGACAACTACCCATTCGGCATAGTTCATTGCCCAGATACCTACCCGATCGCCCCTCTCTACGCCAAGCCCCATCAGGGCGCGTGCAACCTGGTTCACCCGCTCTGCGAATTCCCGGTATGTCCACCGGATATCCTGATGTACTGAGACGATGGCCTCGGTTTCCGGGTATTTTGCCGCGATGCTATCAACCATCTCGCTGATGGTCATTCCCAGCAGGGGAACTGCTGATGTCCCACATATGTAACTGCCCTGAACCATTGGTAAAATATGGGGTATGAATGGCATATATTGATACTGATTTATGCAGATTGTGGTGCAGCCGCGAAACATTGGTGGTGCACTATAAAAAAACCCCGTCAGTAAAATCTTTTAAAAAATCCCCTTGACAACCGCAGATTTTCCATGGCCCATAACAGGGTCAACACCCGGATTCTGATGATGATAGGTAGAGAAAAAAAGAAAGCAGGTAACCAAACTCTTAAGTTTGTATACTGCGAATTTATTGAGTCAGCGGCAGGAAATTCCTGTACGTGGACAACAAGGGGTTGTGGCCTAGCCCGGAATGGCGACGGGCTCCAGCGGTCTTTGCGTTCTTTGTGCTCGCAGATGATGAACAATGGGTCTACTGATGAAAAGATGATGACCCGTTGGAGCACTGATGCATGTCGGAGAGACCCGTCGATCGTGAGTTCAAATCTCACCAACCCCACATTTTCTTATTATCTCTTTGACTCTAGGATATCCGCATTTGGTTTGATCGAAAGATCCAGAATTTATTATTCCCCATTGATGGTTAGACAAACCCGGAACAGAGAGCGGAGAACGTGAATCCTCCGAAATGGATGAGCCTCAATATATTCGACTTTCTCAGATTAACATTGTGAACAGCGTCTGAGAAGTGAGAGGTGCCGTAGTCGCCAAGAGCTGATCCGGTGTGGCCATTTTTCTCTCATCACTCGTTTTTCTTCGTGTCGAATTTTATCAACTGAATGTTAGGTGTTAGAGGGTAAGGGTCAAAACGCCCGATTCGACAATCATCTCTGTATCGTTTTATGGCTTCACCAGTGGAATGTCCGGATTTTTTCTGAACGCAGATGAGTAACATCTTGCTTCAACGGGTTTCAACCGCGGTAATCCAGAAATTTTTTTGTTACGAACATATATTTGCAGTTCTGAAAAATTTGCGCCAGCACTGTCGCTGCGCTTATCTGCCCGGCCGCCAAATATACTTAAGTGAGAGGGAGAGAGCGGCTGACGGTAACTTAAGTGTTGCTGAGGAAAGTCCTCCCACCCACCGGTCACGCAGCCGTACGCAAGTACGGGTGGCGAGAGTCACGGCTATGGCACAGAAACGACACGGCCTGTTTTTAGCAATGATGCGATCGAGCCGCAAGGCAAGAAGCACGGGCAACCGTGCGAGTAACTCGCTGAGTGTTTGAGGAACAGGATACGCTGGAACGACGAATCCCTGCGGGTGCAAGCCAGAACAGGGCACATGGATAGTCCGGTATCCGCCCGGGTATGGCGCAGAGCTGAATGCCGCTAGAACAAAAGGAGGCTTACTCCTCCCACTCACACTTTTCCTGAATCTATTGCGAAAACGCAAGGCAGGGTACTCTTCTACAAAGCGAAGGATTTTTTTCCGTAATAGCGTATTTCCTGATCCCTTGTGACAGATTCGGTTTTTTCTGACAGGTTCTCACACAATTATTGCGAGAAATTAGGATACATTTTGAATCTGGTGAGGTAAACGGGAATAAAACTGATAAGTCCCGGTATAAAAAAATCGTATCCTCTCGAAAAACACGGGTCATCTTTGAGAACAACCCCGTCGTCTCACT
>JBAXDE010000004.1:0-20339 GCA_037141115.1 Methanomicrobiales archaeon
TGCCAGTAAACCCGAAAGGTTGGTTTGCCCTATTTTTTGGAGGGGATACCTTTTGTCAGTGGCAATGACCCGGTGGAGAGCTCGGCACCTGGGGACGGGATGAACGCAACCTGTCTATGACATTCCATGGGGGATACACGCATGGTCCTGAAAAAAGATTCAATACTCAGCGGATGGTACACCATCATCATTCTACTGCTGCTGATGCTCATGGTTGTCATTCCGATCAGCCTGTACCCCAATCTGGATCAGGTGCCGGATGATCTCATCGACTCTGTAGTGGTTGCAACCGAAGAAGGCTCTTCTCTCCCCATAACCACTAAAACTGTAGCCGGTATCTCGCAAACCCTTTCCGAGTCAACATCCCCGGAAATCATCAGGGTCACTGCTTATTTTGATAGCGTGACCATCGTGGATTTGTTCAAGACTACCGGAGTACCGGCAGTGACTGGTATCACACTGGCATCCGGCCCTGTTGCTGGTGGCACCGATGTAACCATCACCGGCTCCGGATTCACTGGTGCAACCGGCGTGAACTTTGGTTCGATACCATCTCTATCGTTCTCGATAACCAGCGACACGGAGATCAAAGCAACCAGCCCGGCCAGTACCGCCCGGATCGTTGATGTCACCGTCACTACGCCAAACGGTACCACGGCCATTGTTGCAGCCGATCAGTTCACCTATTCGGATGAGATTCCGGTCCCGGAATTCCCGGAACCTGTAATCCCGGCAGCGCTGATTATCGGTATGCTGGGAGTCGTCCTCCTTATCCGGAGGGCCAGAGAAAACTCATCAGTAGGACGGAGTAAATGATCGTTGCGGCGCATTCACCTTTGGCGTGTTCGTGATTGCCACGTCATGTCGTGGGCACGGCATCGCAATGGATGCAGTCCGTGCATTTGTTCCGGCAGCTTTCGAACCGTTTGATCTCGTGCGGTTCCCGGCATGAATTTTTTCCCAACAATCCTTCGTCAATGGGATTACTGGAGAAATGCGGTTTTATTAAGGAAGTAAATCACAAAAACGCGATTACGAAGACCGGTATCCTTCCCGATGAAGTGATCTATGGTCGTTTTGGATAACTGTCCACGAGACTAGGCCATGCCCCGGGAAAAATTCCACAATCTCTTATGATGCAGAGTTGGAATTTAGCACAACCGGCATAGTGACAAACCGTACGGAAAAATCGTAACGAAAAAAATATTTTTCATCCGGTGCCACACCTCGCTCTTTTCAGAACCCGGCCGGGTCCGCAGCATCCCAGCGGACTTTCGCCTTCCGGATCAGCAGCCATGTCGGGATCGCAAGCACAACTGCTGATAGGGCAAAGTACGGGTTTGCAAAAGCAACCGATGTGAAGACCGTGAGCACGATGCCGACAAGAATGAGGTACACAAAGAGCACTTTCACGTCATATACCAGCACATTGGGGGAGAGCCCGCAGAGCCAGGCCATGACCCCGACTGCGTAAAACGAGACCGAGACCCCGAGCACCACCGCCGGAACGAGATACGCAGCCTCTCCGGAAAGGATCGCAACGACCGCGATGAATGCAGCCGGTATCACCTGGAGCACCGCAAATGTCGTGAACTTGCTCGTTATCAGCGTGCTGACGGTAACAGGCAGGCAGGCATAGGGTCCGAACGAGTCAAACATGGTAACCCACGTGTACATCGTCGATGCGATCACTCCTGTCGTCATGGCAAAGATAAAGAGCAGGCCGTGGGGCGGGAAGAACGGGCCTAACAGGGATAAGAAGAACCAGATCACTGCAAGCGGCAGGATGAACGAGAAGATTGTCTGGCCGATCATGCTCCCGCTCCGGTACAGGTCGATCGTATCCTTGGCGGTGAGTGGTGGGTTTGGCAGGAAAGCAAACCGCCGCATAAGGGGGGCAAAGGAATCCTTGTAATTGTTTTCCGAGCCCACGGATTCGGGATTGAAGAGCAGGATTGCGACGGCAAAGAGGACAACGAGCAGGGCACTGGACGCGAGCAGGTTCGTCCACGAGAATGCGCTGTTGAGCAGCAGTGGCGGGAAGAAGACGGCCGGGTTCATGCCGGTAATGGCTGCAAGACCGCCCCAACCTGCGCCAGTGGCCAGTAGCACAAGCCAGAGAACCGCTCGTGACCGGGCATAGATTGTGGAGAGGAAGAAGACTGCGCAGAGGCCAAAGAGGAACGCGAGTGCCAGCGTGAGGAGCAGGAGCAGGGCCCGGGCCAGGGGAACTCCGGTGAATGGCGATGCCAGGATGTACCCGAGGCCGAAGGGAAAGACCCAGAGGAAGAAGTAATAGACGGTATCCTTGATAACGAAATTTAAGAAGATGAACTTCTCCGAGAGCGGGAGGCTACGGGCGCTGTACGCGAGAAGACTTGCCTGGCCAAAGCGGCGGTTCATCACTTCATTGCCCAGAAGCCCGAACCCGCCGACCATGATCCCGAGCATCAGGTAGTTTGCATGGATGATCAGCGTGAGGTCACCCGCCCGAAGCGTGGTCTGCATCAGGGGGACGAGGAACGCACCCATGAACGCAATCCCGAAGATCATGACCGGAAACATGGCAAACGAGAGGCTGCCAAACATTGTGGAATGGACCCGCCACTCCTCTTTGAGCATGGCGATGAAGAGCTCAAACATGGCGATCCTTCCGGACAAGCGAGAGAAAGAAGGCGGGCAGGTGCTCGCCCCGTGCGGTCAGTTCGGTTACTGGCCCGGTGTGGAGCAGGTTGCCCTTGTGGAGGATCGCAAACCCCGAGCAGATCTCTTCAGCCACCTCGAGGATATGGGTCGAGATGAAGATCGTCTTACCCTTTTTGACATATGCTGCAAGATAGTCTTTGACAAGATCCTGCATGATCGGGTCGAAATTGATCAGGGGCTCATCGATCAGTGCGAGTTCGGGCTCGTGAATGAAGGCCTGCGTGAACATCAGTTTCTGCCGGGTGCCCCGCGAGAGATCCTTGCAGAGCACATTCTTCTTGTCGGCAAAGTCGAGGAACTCAAACCACCAGTCCGCTTTGGTCTCAATGTCGGGAATCTTCCGGACTGCGGCGACAAATTCGAGATACTCCTGGGCTGTGAGGAAACTTGGCGGGGTCTCCTGCTCAGGAATTATTCCCACTTTCCCCCGGACTCCGACCGAATCCTTTTCCGCATCGATCCCCAGCACCGTTGCCGAGCCGTCGGTTGGCCGGGTCTGACCGGTCAGCATCTTGATCATCGTGGTCTTTCCTGAGCCATTTGGGCCGAGAAGGCCGAAGAGTGCTCCTTTCTCCACGGAAAGGTTCACGTGGTTTACGGCCTGTACATCGCCATAGGTTTTGGATAAGTCCCGTGCTTCGATTACTGTTGTCATGCCATCACTCCGTTTAAAAAAAACCTGTGCATTCCTGTTCTTGTCCTGCCCGCCCGTAGTTCAACGTCATGCTTTCATACCGTTAACGATAAAATCCAGCCCGTCGCTGATGATCTGTTCGCGTTTCGCGGGCACTTTTTCGGCATATGCCCGTGCAATCAGGCCGGAGAAGGACGAGGCCATCATGCTGAAGAGAAGGCCCGGGTCGATGTTCCGGATCGTCCCCTCCCGGATCCCGTCCCTCACGAGATCCTGCAGGAAGAGGAAATGGGACATACCCTCTTCATGGGCAGTTGTCGATACGAACGGGGAATGGGCGAACTGTTCCATGAACTTCTGCTTTGCGGGATTCTCTATTCCCCACTCCACGGCATTGTACCCGATGCGGCGGAGCTTTGCAAGTGCAGTCTTCTCTGCATTGAAATCCCTGCACATCACCTGTGCCGCCTCGCCCTTGATGCGGCGGTAGAGCGTGTCGATTAACTCCTCTTTGGTTGCGAAATAAAAAAAGAGTGTGCCGGTAGCAACGCCGGCCTCTTTTGAGATCAGGGATGTCGGGGTACCGAAAAATCCCCGCCCGGTAAAAAGGGTGAGCGCAGTTGTGAGGATCTTCTCCCGGTTGTCAGATGACTTTCCGGTCTCATTGTCCGATCCTTTGGCCGGTTTAATGCTACCCGGGGTTTTATCCTTATTTTTTTCCATATTTCTCCCATGGTTCCTGATGAATGGTCTTTTTTCAGATTCTTGTATTTTTTGTATTTTTCATGCAGGTCTTTTCCAAATTCTCTGGATTGGGTCTAGACTGACTAGTCAATTTGTAGGCGGTACCATAAAAACTTAATGCTTCACGAGAGGATGCAGAAAATTAAGGCGACTACCGGCTGAAAGAGGGGATAATAAAGATCCTGCCGGATTAAAAATAATAAAATCCTTTATCATTTCAAAGGTATTATTACTCATTACGGAATCAGAAGAGCAGGAACGTCAGGTCAAAAAAGATCTGTGCCACCTGACCCGGATACTTACGGGGGACAATCTCAACCCCGCCGAGATGTTCTCACACAAAAGGGGAATTAGATCCTGCACCCCCCCGTTCCCGTCTGCACACGCGACCGGACATTCGGTCAGCGATAAGTTAAAACGCGTGCAGCCCCCGCGTCCTGAATAATTTTTTTATATCTGTCCTTAAGCAATGTGCGCTTCGCACACCCAGAGATCGTAGATGGGATCCTTTTGATTCTCCGTCACATCAACGGTGCGTCCCATCTCCTCACCCCAGGTGGCCACGAGCCGGGCCTCGGGTTCCCTGCCGACGGTGATAAGTGTCTCTTTGGTGGCGGCGAAGAGCTCCTTTACGATTGCTTCCCACATATCCTGGGTAAACGTATTGATATCGCCCATCATTATCCCGATTCCTTTTGGGGAGGGTTCCATATACTGCGAAGCTAGCATCGCATTCAGGCACATCGTCTCTGCCGGTAGGAGCCTCTTGGCCAAAAGTCCCCGTGACAAGAGTGAAGCATCGTTGTCATACGAGAGTGGGGAATAATTGAGATCCCGGAGCACCAGCGAGCCGACACCCGATCCGCAGCAGCAATCAACGCAGGTCTCACCACTGCCGCTACCCCACATGTTCTCAATGAGTGTGCCGAGAATCCCGCGCCGGGCGGGATTGAGATCCTCGATTGCCGGGGGGACTTCTGCGGTAAGGACATTACTGAAATATTCCCGGATTGCACCGGCAAAGATCGCACGGTTCTCCTGGAAGATCTCGCCGTTAACGCTCTCGAACAGGTCGATGAGGGGGACCGAAGGGTTCCGGCAGAGAAACGAGCCGGCAACCCAGCCATTCGCTCCCTGGAATGCAAGGGCAAGCGGCTCTTCTGCCTCGTCGAGTAAGAGCCGGCCTTCCCGGGCATCATGTTCTGCCAGCAGGGCATTGTACCTGCTATCTGTCAGATCAGCAAACGACGGTTCGATGAACCGGATGTCTTCGAGTTCGAAAATTTCTGCTATGGTCATGGTCCCCTCTCGATCCGCATCCCATGCGGTGCCTGGATTGTCCCGTCAACTTTTGCATCTTCGTGAAGCACAATCGCCTTTGCGATCACATTCCCGAGGATATGGGCGCCCTTTTTGACAAAGACGGTACTGCCGCTCTCCACGTTGCCGTGGATGGTGACGCCTTCCACCACGCTGATCTGGTTTCGTGCCCGCAGGCTGCCAAAGATCACCGTGTTCTGCTGGACATCGATAGAACCGGCCCGGATATTCCCGTGGAGCCGGCAGTTCTTCCCGATCTTCATGGTTGATGGGACGGAGAATTGCTTCATATCAAGTTTTGAGCGGGCAGGGATCATGAGCGGGATCTCCCGCTTTCCATCATCTTCAGAGAAGAGATTGTCGATGATCCGGTCGAGTTCTTTCTCGTTCTGGATCTTGAGCATCGTCATGAAGTAGATGAGGATGAACATGAAGACCGGCATCGGGTTTCGTATCTCGATGGCACCGGTTGCTTCAAACCCTTCCTTAATCTCGACTTTCTCTCCGATATCAAGGGCTCCGGCAACCACCAGCCGGCCATTGATCTTCACGCCTTCACCGATATATGCATCCTGCTTTGCGATCACGTCGCTGCCGATCTCGCAGAGGTTGCCGATCCGGGCGTCGCCACTTGCCCAGACATATTCGCGGATCTTTGAGGATTCGCCCACGTAGACATCCGCACCCCTCAGGCCGTAATCGATCTGGCAGAATTCCCCGATGACAATATCCCGGTCGGTCTTTAAGCTGTGCTCCTGCAGCTCGGTGCCATCGGGGAGCAGGCAGTGCTTATGCCAGTTTTTTACGGCTCGTTCTCTCATCCAGTTTCCGCCCTTATGCCCTCAGGCTCCGAATTTGTGGGATTTGTTGATCAGGTCGAGTGCGATCGGTAACAGGTCAATGCCCCGTATCCGGTTGAGCCCGCCTTTCGCACAATGGTATTCATCGTAATGGAAGACATCGTCCATCCGGACCCCGTCACCCCGGATCAGGACCGGCACCGGGTCGGCGCTGTGGTCCTTGATGGTGCATGGGGTCGAGTGGTCCCCACAGATGATGATGATGGTATCGTCAAGACCCAGCAGCGGTTCGAGCAGCGGGTCGATCTTCTGGATGAAATCCCGTTTCTGCTCGGCAAGCCCGTCATGGCCGGATTCGTCAGCACCCTTGATGTTCAGGAGCACGAACTCCTTGGTCTTTAATTCATTGACTGCTGCCGAGATCTTGCCGGCCACGTTACTGTTCTGCGAGCCGGTGGCACCGGCAACCTCGATATGCGGGAGACCGACTGCCCGACCGATGCCGGTGATGAGGCTTGCTGCGGAGATGACCGATCCCGAGATGCCGTATTTCTCCTGGAACGGTTCGTACTTGCCCATCTCTCCTGCACCCCGCATCAGCACGATGTTTGCCGGGCTGAGATTCTTTGCGAGCCGGTCCTTGTTCATCTGATGCTCGAAAAGAATTTTTGTGGACTGCCGTACGAACTCGTTGCAGACTGCAGCGGTCTTCTCATGGGCTGGCGACTTCTTGATCGAAGCAACGGTGAGCGGTTTTACTCCCTCTTTCTTGGGATCATTGGAGGTGACGCAGTGTCCGATCCCTTCGCCTTTGAGGGCGAGAGCTGCCCGGTGCCCGGCGCCGGACTTGAACGTGAATTCCACGCCAAACTTTGAGAGATCAACTCCGTCCTGTATTGCCTTACTCAGGGAAGCAGTATCATGGATACGCCCGGCACGGCGATCCGTGACCAGCCCTTCTTTGGATATCGTGGCATAGTTGCACCGGAACCCGATCATGCCCGGTTCCATGTGGATACCCGAGCCTTCGCACTCGAGCGGTCCACGGCCGGTATAGTACTTGTAAGGATCATACCCGAGAAGGGCGAGATGTGCGGTGTCGGAACCCGGGCGCACACCCGGCGCGATGGTATCCATAATGCCACAGCAGCCTTCCTGTGCAAGTTTGTCAAGTACAGGTGTTTTTGCTGCTGCAAGCGGGGTGGTGCCCCCGAGCGCCGGGCAGGGGCGATCGGAGATTCCATCGAGAACAATAAACAGAATCCTGCTCGCGGTCATTGGTAGGGAATGTTGGACGGGTGGGGTAATTATGTTTCTTGGTTGTGGGAAAAAACCGGATGATTTTTTTACCCTCCCATGGCTGATGACTCATCCTAAGCTTCATGCCGCAGCTTTGGCTGCCTGAGGGTCACACCGTTTTTTCCTCATCCGGGACGATCGCTGAGAGCACCAGCGGGATCACTGAAAGCGCGAGGCCCGCTGCCATTGTAATATGGAACCCGGTCAGGAATGTTGCCGAATCGAGTGCGGTAAAGGCCACAATTCCGCCGGCGTTTGCGGTTGCGAAGGTGAAGATCATTGCATAGATCGCCGTCCCCAGCACACCGCCGAAATAGATGGCAGTCACCATCAGCGAGGATCCGGTTCCCTCCTCCCCCTGAGGGGCACTCTCGATGATCCTGCTTGAGGCCGGCCCGGCAGAGATCCCAAACGCCACTCCCATCAGGACGAGGCCGGCGAGCAAGGGAATCATTCCGGCTTCGGGAGACAGGGCCGCAAAGATGGCGCTGAAGAGAACGAAGAGTCCGCAGGCTGCGACTGCAAACACCCGGCGGCCGTGCCGGTCCGACCACTGCCCGAACGGGATGCTGAGAATGGCGACAACCGCAGGAGGGATGAGGAGGAAGATTCCGCTTGTCGCCATATCGAAATGCATCTCCATCGTCAGATAGAATGGGAGCAGGTAGATGATGCCCATGAAGATGATATTGATCAGCAGGTATGCGATGAGGACCGCGGTGAATTGCCATTTCGAGAAGATCCGGATATTGAGAAACGGCTCTGGTGTTGTAAGTTCCCGGACGATAAACAGTCCCGAGCAGAGCAGGCAGAGCGCACCACAGGTAAGGATCAGCGGGTCTGTCCCCCCACGGGCTGCAATCTCTTCCAGCACAAAGGTGCCAAAGACCATGGCTCCAAAAAGCGTGACCGCACCCGGGTAATCGAAGGACGAAGAAGTCTCTTCCGGTTCGTCGGCCGGGATCACCCGGGCCGCAAAGAGGATCCCAATGATGCCGATCGGGATGTTGACTAAGAAGATCCAGTGCCATGACAGGTACTGGGTGAGAATACCGCCGATTGCGGGTCCGGCCGCAAACCCGATGGACGCGGTTGCGGCGATCACCCCAAGAGCTGTGCCGAGCATCTCTTTGGGAAGGTACCGGATGCAGAGCAGCGGGGCAACCGCAGCGATCATCGCAGCCCCGAGTCCCTGCACAAGCCGGGCCGCAAGCAGGATATCCAGCGTGGGGGCGATTCCGCAGGCAGCAGAACCAAGCGTGAATATCACAAACCCAAGGAGGAAGAGTTTTTTTGCATACCCCCGGTCGGCAAGTTTCCCGAAGACGAGGAGGAGGCCTGCCATCATGAGCAGGTAGGTGATGATGACCCAAGCGATCGTGCCGGTGTCGGTGTTGAAGTACGTGGCCATCGTTGGGAGGGCCACGTTCACAATGGATCCATCGATCCCGTCCATTACCACGCCGAGAGCTACTGCGGAGAGCAGGAGTTTCTGGCGGAAGGGATCCGTTATGATGGAGGACATGGATTACAAATATGGGCCGGGAATTTTATTAACGTTCGGAACAGGAGTAATGAACTTGCTCATTGCGTGTCCCTGCAAGAAATGCTCATATTTCTTACATCAGTTTCTCAAGGAACTGAACGGGGGTAATTACGATAGCTCCCAATCCGGAAAAATGACGGATGTTCCCGGTCACCACGGGAATATTTGCGTGAAGCGACACTTCGATGAACGGGAGATCGCCCGGATCTGGAATGGTGCAGGTTACGGGAACCGGTGAGACAAACCTGCCTTCCCTGCGAATAAAGGAAATGATCTCGTTTACTGAATCTTCCGGAAAAGAAAACTTTTTCCTGCGAAGCACATCTGAATATTCATCGAATATCCGTGCGTCGAGTACCAAATTGACATTACCATTGATCACAAGGTTGAGAATTCTGGCCGGTGCCCCATGGGGCGAAAGCAAGCCTGACACCAGCACATTGGTATCAAGTACTATCTGCAACGCTTCCGTGTCTATCGCCTCGTTCTTGAGTGGCTGATCTCTGCCTCGATTTCCTGCTCAGACAGGATATCGAGTCCTTTTTCACGGGAGGTTACCCTGATCTTTTCAAGTGCTGCTGAAGCGCGTGCTCTCCGCATGGTTGCCAAAGTCTCTTCGAGATCTTCACCAACTGCAAGAACAATCGCCCGGGGTTTTCCATTCACCGTGATAACGGTTTCATCGTTCCCGGTCACTTCCCAAAGACGGGCCGGGTTCGACCGGATTTCGCGACTTGAAATAAAATTCATAGCATGGCTCCTGAATAGTCCTACATTATATCATGCACTTTGTTGGCATAATGGTTGTTATTGGGGATATTTATTGGAGGGAGTTTGTGTGGGTTAAAACCTGCTGGCAATTATAAAAAAAACAACAGCCATCCCGTAATCAATTGTGAGATGTTCAGGCGCGGTCAATGATCCCACTTGTATTGTTTGCCTGAAGAACCTTCACGGTCTTTGTAAAAAAAACCCGAACAAAAACAAAAAAAAATTATGCTGTCGAAATCCGGGCAGCGACGGGCTGAACCTTGGACTTGACAATCTCGACCCTGCGGGTCGGGTAGATGATCTTGACTGCCTTGAAGAGGTCCCGTGAGATCTCTCCTGAGACGATCGCGTTGACCATCGTGGTTAAGTCCCACGCGGATGACTGTGCAATGACTGCTTCTGTGATGATCTTGCGGATTGCGTGCTCCTGTGAGATGTTGGCACGGGCAAACGTGTAGCAGCTGATGGTCAGGTGGACTTTCTTGCCATCCTTGGTGACCAGCGGAACATGGCAGTCCACACGGGAGCTGCGGCGCTTGACGAGCGAGCGGAGGTAATCCCTCGTAACGTCGTGGCCAACGAACTCGGTGTATGCCGAGTCGCCTGCTACGGAGTTGATCTTAAAGCTCATCTTCATGTGCTGCTTGGCGTAATCATTGGTGATCTCGCCGAGCGTTGAGGTCATGATACGACCGACAACGCTCTCAGCATCGTTAGCAATGGTATCGCCGATGAACACTTTCCCGAGGTTGTCGGGGGTGTGCACCCTGTACCAGCTCTTGGCCTTCCAGCCTTCTACTCTTCTTCCAGTTTGTTTCTTCCTTGCCATACTTACATCACCTGGTGATTGTTGTTCGGTGCGGAAACGCTGCCAGCGTCTTCCGCTATTGCCAGATTCATCAGATAATCATCCACTGATGCAATGACCGACCGGATCTGTGTGCCGGTGATCACTGTAGTTACCCTGTCACCCTCCGCGATGGTTGTCATGTTGCGCATATTGTCCGGGGTTAATGCCGATGCAACTGCGCCAGCATTCCGGTGCAGGGTTGTGATCCTGCCTTCGATCTGCATCATGATGCCACCGCTTCCTGCCATGCTTTCGTGAACGCACCGATCTGATCGCAGGGGATTGTTGCCCCTGCTCTCCGGTGGTGCCCTCCGCCATGCCCATTGTTTGCAAGTGCAAGTGTCTGGAGCAATGGCCCGAGATCTTTTTCAACCCCGGCGGGACAGCGTGCTGAGATACGACAGGATTTACCATCCCGTCCGTACACCAGCACCGGCTGAGCATTCACCCGGTAACGGGCAAACACATCGGCTACATCGCTTGCGAGCGTAACGTCCCTGACTTCAAAGACGCCCGGCGCACCCTCAGCGGGGTGAGCAGTGTGGATCGCATCGATCACACCAACGCGGTGCTTTCGTGCAATCTCCCATGCCTGGTCTATGTCATGAGACGACCGGAGGCAGAGGGATGCAGCGAGATCGCCGCGCCCGGCTTTTCCGCAGGCATCAATGACTGCGGTGAGTGCATGGGCATCCTCGATCACTTCGCGCTGGAGGTGATACGTGTCGCCGTAGCACGCATTCAGGCCGGCCAGCGTTGTGCTCTGTGCAGCCGTGATAACGATCTGTGAGAGCAGGTTGTCGAGCCGGACCCCGTCAACACCAGCGGACTGGTTGATGAGCGTTGAGACGAGTTCCTCGTTGCCGCTCACACCTTCAAGGTAGGGGCTGATCGCGGTGTAGAACCGTTCGGTCATATCCCTGCCTGATAGGGTGAGTCCCCGGTCCGGTACAATGATGCCGTTTGTTATCGCCTCGTTGAAGATCTCGAGGTTCTTACCGGTCATTTCCTGTCCGTCACCGAGAATGCCGGGTATCACTAATCCGGCAAGGTCGCGGTTGTCCCCCATCTTCTGGGCGACAATATACGCGGTGCCTGCTGCCGAGAGTTCGCGATCGCCGTCAATACTGGCAAGCCGCGGGTTTGCATGGAACTCGCCTTCGAATGCCGGGAGGTGGTGATCCACCACGATGGCATCGTTGGGGAGATCCTTGATGCCCGCACCGAGATCGCAGAGCAGGAAGGAGTCTTCTCCGGTTACATCCTTTGCAGTAATTTCCTGCCGGACGCGGAGCCGGAATCGGATACCTGAACGCAGCATCGCGTGGCAGAGGATCGAGGCAGCGGCTATGCCGTCTGCATCGTGGTGTGCGAACACCTCGATGAATTCCTGCCGCCGAATCTGTTCGGCCACGGTTTCTGCTGCGGTATCGAGCGACATAGCGTTGTGGATGTTTTTTGATGGATTATCTGGACAGCAGGATCTCTGCCGTTTCGGGCTTGTACACAAATTCTTTGGGCAGTTTCTTGCTTCCCGTGTAATATCTCACGAGACGGCGAACCTTGGATTCGACCAGATGTAACTGCCGTTTGTTGTGCAGATCCTTCTTGTTCTCACTCAGGTGCTTGCGCAGGCCGAGTGCCTTTGTCATGAGGTCCCGGAGATCTTCGGGGATCGTTGTCGCGACATTGTTCTCTTTGAGGATCTCCCCGAGACGCTTGCCGGTTGCAAGTTTAATATCGGGAACTCCGTAGCTGTCCCTGAGGACCAGTCCAATCTTGCTGCTCGACGCGCCTTCCTTCCGGAGTTCAAGGATAACTTTTGTGATCCCTGCAACGTCCTTGTTGGACCATGCGGGAACTTCCTTGCGGTAGGGGCGGACTGAGCATGACTTGCCTCTTCTTCGAGCATGCATTCGTGCCATAGTAAAGCCTCCATATAGACTAAACGTAAGTCCAGAAAAGTACAGTATATTACTGACTCTCTGTAATCCCAAAGCCATGTTTGAGGCCATGCGTTGTATCGCACGTCGGACTTACATCTGCCAGCACATTTATTAAAAGTGCTTGACACTATTTGGTGAGAGGTATGATAAGGATAACTGAAGCTGGCCTCCCTGTTTTTCTTCCATGACATCCCTTATTCGTAAATATATCCTCTTCCTAATTCCTCTTCAGGCATGACACCCCAACCCATTGAGCTCCACCCCATAGGTTACGTCCGATCCCCCTACAAGGAAAAAGGCGATGCCCCGCGACAGGGGCGTCTTTCGGATACCGTTTCCGAGATCGTAATTGATGAACAATACCGCCCGGCTCTCTGGCAGATGGAGGGCAGGAAGCATCTCTGGATTCTCTGCTGGTTTGACCGGGCGGACCGGACTGTGCTCCGGGCAATCCCGCCCGGGAGTTCAGTAGAGAAAGGTGTATTTGCGATACGATCACCGGACCGGCCGAATCCAGTCTCGCTCTGTATGGTCGATCTCCTGGAAGTCAAAGACGGTGTCCTGAAAGTCCGGGGACTGGATGCATTTGACGGAACCCCGGTCATTGATATCAAAGTCTATTCCTCTGAGATTGACTGTGTCCGGGATACAAGCGGCAAAAAATAAAAAAAAGTGATGATCTTATCCGTTTGCAATCAGCCGCGAGATATACGCCCGGGCCCAGAGGTACGCGATCGTTCCCCCGACAATATCCCCGGCAACAATACCCCACCAGATGCCGTGCTCGCCAAAACCGAGCACAATGCCGAACAGGTAGGCAAAGACCGCTATGAAGACAAGGTTCCGCAGTACCGAGATGATGAGCGATGTCATCCCCTTGCCGGTTGCCTGGAAGACCGACCCTGACATGATGCCCGGTGGGATAAACGGGTAGAAGAAGCACATCGTGGCAAGGAACGCCGCGATTTCAGGTGCGAGATGGGCGCTGTCCGGTGAGTAGGTGAAGATGACGGCGATCTGGTGGGCAAAGATGAACGTGATGGCGCTGATGACCAACGAGATTGCAATTCCGAGTGAGACCGAGAAGGTGTGGGCCGTGCGGATCTTCGCAAACTGTCGTGCCCCGTAGGCTGCGCCGGCAACGGAGATCACCGAAGTACTGATAGCGATGAGGGGGATGACGGCGAAGAAGACAACCCGCCACCCTGCGGTATATATCGCGACTGCATCCGTGCCTGCGGTTGCGACCAGAAGGCCGTTGATGAAGATCGCAAGGATTGCCATAAGGAAGAACTCAAAGCTGGCCGGCAGACCGACCCCGAGGATGTCCCGGACGGTCTTCTTGTCCCATGAGAACGCCGAGTATGAGATCGTGACGTAGGTATCCCGCTTCATAAAGAACCAGTAGAGGAGCACCCCCGTCACCATAATGAGGGAAATGATCATACCCCATGCAGCGCCGGCAATGCCCATGCCTGCATTGTAGATGAGCAGCGGGTCGAGGATCATGTTCAGGATCGAAGATGCTGCCATGACGTACATTGCCCGCTTTGCATCCCCTTCAGCCCGGAGGATAGCGTAGGCAACATTGGTAAAGAGGATGAGTATCATCCCGAGGAAGACAACCTGTCCGTACTCAATAGCAAGCCCGGCGGTATCTCCTGCGCCAAAGAGGTTGACGATTGGGCCGGTGAGGAAGATTAAGGGAATAGTGAGGACTGCCGAGAGGATCAGGGTGATGAGTATGGCGTGGACTGCGGCATTGTCCGCAGCCGGCTTGTCTTTTGCACCAATGCGGCGGGAGATGACGGATGATACGCCGGCACCCAGCCCGCTGCCGATACCGATCAGGACCATAAATATCGGGGTGATGAACCCGACTGCCGCAAGCGCATCGGATCCGAGTCCTGCGACCCAGATCGCGTTGACGATATTGTAGGTCGACATCAGGAACATTGCGATGATCATGGGCCCGGACAGCTTCACGATGGCTTTCTTCGGGTCGCCCATCAGGATTGCAATACCTTCGGAGTTATCTCTCCCGGTTGGGGAACCGGGCATCCTGTCAGGAGAATCAGTTGTCTGCATCGGCTCTCTCTCCCGTGTTCTCAATATGCTTGTAGCTGTTCTGCGCAACGGTACGCATCAGGGTGGTGAGGGTCTCTTTCTCCATCTTTGAAAGGCCGGAACAGACCTGTTCTTCCCACTCGCGATTTATCCGGCGGAGCACAGGTGCAACCAGTTCGCCTTTTTCTGTGAGGAAGAGGCGGACTGCCCTGCGATTACCTGGGTCGGTGATACGCCGGATAAATCCGGCATCTTCAAGTTTTTTTACCGCCCGGGCAATCGTACCTTTGTCAATCTGATAGTGCCGGACCAGGGTTTCCTGGGTAATATTCTGCTCATTGTACAGCAGCATCAGGACCGGGATCTGGCCGGCGGAGAGGCCCAGTGGACGGAGCCGGTCATTTAAAAAAATAAACCGGCCGCGACTGGTGATGGAGACGACTGCCCCAAAGGGAATCTCGCTGGTGATCGGGGATTTCATAAGCACCAATAACTGTGGTATGTTGGGGGAATAAATGTTGTCAATGCAACAATTGGATCCTGGATTGTGTCACCCCATATGTGTCGGAACATCGCTTTGACACCATCGGGATCTCAGATTCGTTCTTCCTGTGACAATCCCCTTGTCTTTTTTACCATGGCGGGCAAAAAGAATGTTATCATGGATAAGATATCGCTGGAAACGAGTGATGATGAATCACCCATCCAGTTCCGGGACTGTTTCTCGGTCCGGTACATCCAGTCAGCTGCTCTTCTTTGCAAACTCGCATATGCAATCGAGCAGGAATACCGGCAGGCAAAAGAGATCACTGCTGATCTTCAGCTCCGGCACGAAGTTTTTGTCCTTAATTCGGTCTTATCCTCCGTCTCGTTCCTTGAATCTACTATCAATGAGTTTTATGCCGATGCTGCTGATGAGGCGTACTACTTTGCGGATGAAAGACATGAAGCACTTTTGAGACAGATCAGCGAGAAGTGGAAGAACGAGAAGAACTTTGACCGTGCTCCGCTGTTAAACAAATACCAGAAGATTCTCTTCATCGCGGGAATGCCATCTTTTGACGAGGGTGACCAGGCATTTGCAAACCTGCGGATCCTTATCGAGATTCGCAACCACCTCCTGCACTATACGCGGGAATGGGTGGTTCTCGGGGACAGGGGGTTTTGTGATGCTGGTGAAGACACTACCGGAGGAAAATTTGAAAAGATCCTCCGGCAAAAATTCGCCACGAACCCGTTTGCGCAAAAGAACCAGCCGTTCTTTCCTGACAAATGTTTAGGCCACGGGTGTGCTGAATGGGCCGTGGTCAACAGTCTGATCTTTACTGACGAGTTCTTCCGTCGGCTGGAACTGCCGGCGCCGTACGAGGGGATACGGGGCGAGATGAGAACACGGTAAGTAAAAAAACGGTGCCACCTGTTTTTAGTTTTTATTCTGGCGGTTCATAGAGCGTTCATGGGATTACGGGGTTGGGTAAAAGCACCCGACAGTTCCGGAACTTTATAAAAAAATAGTCACCTTTATACGACAAAATGTCCTATGTCCTATACAAAGGGTCATATGAAAAAGAATTCCTTCTATCTGCTTATCGGTTGCGTTGCTATTGCCCTGGTCTTAATTTTCTGGGAAGCGGATGAGATCCGTTCTCCCCTGTTAATTATGACAGCATTTGTTGTAGCAGTCGCCCTGATTTTATTTGCACGATCCCGGGTGACGGATCTCATTCAGGATGAACGGGATATCAAGATCACTGAACAGGCGATGACCCGTACCATGCTGGTCTTCTGGGTGGCTTTCTGTGCATTTTCCATTGGTGCAGTAGTTCAGATGCTCCAGGTTCCAACGTTTTCCCGGCCGCCCCCGGGGCAGCACATTGTAACCCTGCTATCCCCCCGGCTGATGGGTTTTGTGCAGCTGGGATTACTTTGCTTTATGATCTTCCTGTATGTCGGGTTCAGGGTATATTACGCCCGTAAGTACGGGGAATGGGATACCGATGAAGAATAAGATCAAGGTATTCCGCGCAATGCATGACATGACGCAGGAGGGCCTTGCCCATGCCATAGGAGTAAATCGTCAGACTATTCTCGCGATTGAAAAAGGGAAATATGTTCCATCCCTTGATCTGGCCTTTAAAATCGCCCGGTATTTCAAGGTAAATGTCGAAGAGGTATTCATTTACGATGACGAAATCGTCGCAGAATCCGCAAAATAATAGGGAATTTCAAACCTTGAACGTGAACAAAGGAGAACTCATGAAAACAAAATCCGCTATAATCAGTATAATCATGGTGTTGCTGATGCTATCAGCAATACCTGTTGCAAGTGCCGCCACTACAACAGCGTCGCAGTTGTATGTATCCTCGTATTCCATGGATCCCGCAGTGCTCTATCCTTATGAGCAGGGGACGGTTTTTGTAACTTTGGCGAACTCCGGGAACCAGTCAGTCGGACTTTCAAATCCAAATCTCATCAGTGAATCGGTCATTATCGACAAGAAGGATTCCTGGAATACGATGAGCTACATTGCATCCGGCTCATCGATCACCTATTCGTTCCTTGTCTCTGCAAAACCCCCTGACAGCAGCCATTTTGCTCTCTTCTCAGTAGAAACAAAAGAGGGGGATGTTTTCCATTATCCGATCCTTATCACGGTGGATTCATCGAATATCATGGCGAGCATTTCCGATGCGCCCGAAATATATCCCCTTGCAATAGAAAAAACGGTCAACCTGAGTATCATCAATCCCCGTTCGGGAAAGATTGACAACGTTTTTATCACTGCATCCGGCCCCGGGATAAAAGTCAGCCCGTCAGAAAAATATATCAGTTCTCTCGATGCGCAAAATTCGGTCATTGTTCCCTTTACGGTAACACCCAACCAGGCTGCAAACCTGACCTTCCATGTCAGTTACCAGAGCGGGAATGTGGATCATTCCACCGATGTTGTCCTGCCCATTAACATCGGGAATGACAAGACTGCGGCGGTTCCGGTTGTCAACAATGTTGTCCTGACCGACAAAGGTTCGTACTATGACCTGACAGGGGATATCACCAACACCGGAATCACTGATGCAAAAGGTCTCACGGTCACGGTTGGATCCCCGGCTCAGGCAATGGGGACGTACGCCGAATATGCAATTGGCAGCCTTTCTTCTGATGATGCCGGGAGTTTTGAAGTGACCTTCACCAGCCTGGATCTGACATCCGTTCCCCTTGTCATGCTCTGGAAAGATGTGGAGGGAAATGATTACAGTCTTACCAAGAAGCTCAATCTCGGGTCCGCTCCGGATACCGGGGGGAACAGCACTGTATCAAAGGCGTCAGCAAGTACCCGCGTGGGAACGAGTGGCTATACAGGTGCGGGCAGACCCGCCGGTAGTATGGGGGGCGCCAGCCTCTTTTCCGGCAGCAGAAGCAGTGGGATTAGTTCATTCTACCCGGTGATTGCGGCGGGAATCATCATTGTTGTTGGAATCGTGCTGTATATCAAACGTAAATGGTTCGTTGCGAAATTCAGGAAACAGTGAGGGGATCAGCTATGGTCACTACCCCCCTTATCCGGTTCGCGGATGTCAGTAAGGTATACCCCCTGGAAAGTGGCGACTTTACGGCGCTCGACCATATCTCCCTGGAAATTCAGGACAACGAATTTGTTGCGATCATGGGGCCGTCAGGTTCCGGTAAGTCGACGATGATGAACCAGCTCGGCATCCTTGATGTCCCGACCTCAGGAGAACAGTTTATATCCGGGAGAAATGTTGCCAGTCTTACGGGACTTGAGCGGACACACATGCGCAGGGATATGATCGGGTATATCTTCCAGAAATTCTACTTAATTCCCCTGCTATCTGCGTATGAGAATGTGGAATACCCCTTGATCCTGAAGTACAAGAAACGGGATGAATCCGGAAAAGCGACCGCGGTGCTCAAATCCGTGGGATTTGATGAATCCATGAGTGCCCATCGCCCCACCCAGCTATCCGGGGGTCAGCAACAGCGTGTGGCGATAGCCCGGGCGCTCGTCAATGACCCGAAGATCCTGCTCTGCGATGAGCCGACCGGCAATCTTGACCGGAAGACCGGGTTTCAGATCATGGAAATTCTCTGCGACCTGCACAGCAAAGGAAAGACGGTCATCATTGTGACCCATGATCCAAAGATCGCGGAGTACGCGAACCGGACAATCACTCTTGAGGATGGGAGGATAGCCGCATGAAAGATATTTTCTTCGATCTCTCCGTCAGGAGCGTACGACTGAATTTCATGCGCTCAATCCTGGCCTCGATTGGAATCGTCATAGGTGTTGTGGCGATCTCATCGATGGGGATGCTGGGGACCAATATGCAGCTCCAGGTAAAGGACCAGCTCTCTTCGGGTGCAGATACCATCGTCATCACCGCAGATTCTGTCCGGATGGGTCCACCGGGATCCAGCACAACATCATCATCGTCAACCGCAACGGGGATAACAAAAACACAGCTCAATAAGATCAAACTGGCTGCGGGAACGTCGAGTAAGATCGTGCCGATATATTCGACAAACACCCAATTCACGTACGGATCTGTTCCTGGCAGGAGCTCGGTCTATGGGCTCAATCCGGATGATATTCCCAAGTTCCTTACCATAGCGAATGGGACAAACATCGGTGGCATAAATGATGCCTTAGTGGGATCCACGTTTGCCACCAACTTCAATCTGAAGATTGGCAACAGGATCAAGATTGGGCCAGATACTGATGCGTCCCGCCCGGTGGTCAGGATTGTCGGCATTCTCGCAGCAAGAGGGATGTCTTCGGACAATGTGAATACCGATAACGCCATCATTGTCTCGAATGACTGGTATACGAACCAGTATGGCGGGAAGGATGTATACAGGCAGGTGAACGTTATTGTCAAGGATATCAGCACGATACCGGATGTGGAATCTGTGATTGACACTAAAGTGAACACCGATCAAAAGAAACCTGCGGTGAGGATCTCGGATGCAAGTTCCCGCCTTTCCAGCATCACTTCATCCCTTTCTTCGATAACTACGTTCATCCTTGCGATCGGTGGTATCTCGCTGCTGGTCGCTGCCACGAGCATCTTCAATGTGATGATGATGTCGGTGAATGAGCGGATCCAGGAGATCGGGATCCTTCTCTCCATCGGTACTGAGAAGGGTGAGGTGCGCAGGATGTTCCTGTACGAAGCGATCATTCTGGGAATACTGGGTGCCGGGGTAGGTGGGGTAGGGAGCCTGATCATCGGATATTCGGTGGTGAGCTACATGATCGGAACAACGAAGTACTTCTTCCTTCCCGAGAGTATCATGTACATTCCCCTGGGAATGGCGATTGGTCTTGTGGTCTGTATCATCTCCGGCCTCTATCCGGCCTGGAAGGCATCCAATATGGACCCGATAGATGCGTTGAGATCGGAGTAAACCTTTTTTTAAAAAAATATCCCAAGATCCTTGGCAGAGTGACATACTCAGACGGTAAAGGAAATCGGGTTTTTGCTGAGTGCAACCAGACCCGTCAGGGAACAATAGTGTTTTGCACCGCCCGGAACGGTGTTTTATCATTACCCAAACAGGTTTGTATATTTCTTCACTGTAGAGGCTGTTGCATAACTCCCCCCGACCGCCTTAAAATAAATCGAAATTACTTTA
>JBAXDE010000005.1:0-19095 GCA_037141115.1 Methanomicrobiales archaeon
GGGCATAAATCAATTAGACCAAGAACACTTTTATCCGTTTAGTGGCAAACTTGGGCTTCAGGACTCGAAGTGATGCAGAGCATCTACAACAACCAGCTCCAGAACATGAACAACCGCTTTGCCCTCGTGACTGCATACCTCACGGTGCTCGGCACGGCATTTTTAGTTCCCAATACGATTGCTACGATAGCAGGAAGCGGCGTGATGGATGGCATGATGGCAGCACAATGGTGGTATGTACCGCTCCTCATCCTCTCCACGTTATTCGCGACTGTGGCTTCTTTACTCTGGGTGCTGCACGTCTGGAAGATGAAAGCGGACGACTGATCAGCGGAATTTCCATTTTCGGAGTTCCCGCTCCCTTTTTAATCTTCTTTAGTTCAGGTTCAAACCAGAGCCCGATACATTGTTTTACTACGCCAAATCCTGCGTCGCTGTCCAAGAATATCGCACCGATCAGGGCTTCTACGGTATCGGCAAGGATCGTCTCCTCGCCAAGCCTTAAGAGTTCTTTTTCCCCGCGTCCCAGCCGGATGAACCGTTTGATCTTTAACCGTTTCCCGATCTTTGCAAGGGTTTCGTTCTTTTCAACCGGTTCCTTGCTCACGGTGATATCCCCTTTTGTTTCAAGACCCTTTTCCATGAGATAGAGGATCAGCCCCGTCTTGAGCACTGCATCTCCGAGCGTGCTGTAGGCTTCCTGGTCCATACACCGCTTGTTCTGCTGGAGCAGTTCGTGTGCACAGGCTGGGTGAGTGAGCGCACGGATCAGGTGCTGCGGTTCAAAGAAATGATAGCCAAGGATCTGTTCGATCTCTGCACGGTCATCTGCTTCCATGTCTATGTAGTGTTCATGAGGGATCTGATAAAACATATGGCATGGAAGCAAAACAGATTTCACCGTTAGAAAAAAATCGCGCTGCCAGTTTCACGTTCATATACGCATGTGGCCATCGGGATCATGTGGATCACCTCATACCTAACACCATTTCGGGTTATGAACGATACCCCAACTGGGATGTGAAAGGAAAAAATGGATAAAAAGAGAACATGCTTGCAGAACCTTGCTGACCAGGTCTGCCAAATCGGCCAGACCGGGAATCTCCCTGTTTGTGGCAAAACCAATGTTGTTAAATAGAGTAATTGGCAATATTCTAAAAAAGAGGTGTAAAACAATGAAGGCAGATGATGCAAAGAAGATTATTTCTACAGCAATCGACAGGGAAGTCGAAGCATACACATTTTATCGCGGTGTTGCAGACAAGGTAAAGAGCCCGGCATTGAAGTCACTGTTCGAGGAACTTGCCGGTGAAGAGAAGAAGCACCGCGAGTTCCTGCAGGGAATGCTCACCAAGGATGTTGCGAAGATGCACTTTGATCCAAGCCATGACTACAAAGTAGCAGAATCTCTCCCGACTCCCGCACTGACCATTGACATGAAGCCACTTGATGGAATTGTCATCTCGATCAAGAAAGAGCTCGAAGCAATGCAGATGTACACCCAGCTTGCCAAGCTGTCAAAAGATGTGGAGACACAACTGCTCTTTTCCCAGCTGGCAAACATGGAACGCGGTCATAAGGCCCGGCTTGAGGACATCTACACCAATATGGCGTTCCCCGAAGTCTGGTAACCTTAAAAAAACGTGTCAACAGGGATGTAAAAAGCATCCTATCTTTTTTCTTTTACCGTTTCAATGCCCCGGTTCGACAATCATTTCTGCACGAAGACATCCCCGTGTAACCGAAGGAGAAAGGGATCTTTTACCAGAACATATGTCCTGCAAGAACATTCAAACCTATCAGGATGAGAATTAAACCACCGATAATCTCCATTTTGCTGCCAAGAATATCTTCCAGACGCTCGCCGAGCATCACTCCGGCAAACGAGATTGCAAAACAGACAATCCCGATGATAAGTGCCGGGAACAGTATGGCGCTCTGGAGCACGCCAAAACTGACCCCCACAGCGAGGGCATCAATGCTGGTTGCAAAGGAAAGGACAATCACCGGAACCAGCTGGACTACCTCGATATGTGCCTCTTCCTCACCTCCACGTACACCCTCCCACATCATCTTCCCGCCAACAATGGCGAGCAGGATAAAGGCAATCCAGTGATCGTACGCAGAGATGAGACCAATTAACGATGACCCAGCCAGCCAGCCGATGACGGTCATGCCTGCCTGGAATACACTAAAAAAGATCGCAATGAAAGCGGCAGCGTACACCAGCCGGGTCTTTGTGGTCGTGCCAATCGCAAGGGAAACGGCAAAACAGTCCATAGAGAGGCCAATGCCAATAATGGCAGATGTCAGGAGATCCATTTGTCGTACTAATGTATGAGGGGAAATCTGATAAGATCACGTATGAGCGGTTTTTCTCATAACAAGCCGGGGATCATCACGGGCAATGTCGAGAGCTAAAAGGGCACTTTTTTCCTTATCCTTGATCTCAAACATGATATCAAAATCTGCCGGTTGTGTCTCATGGAGAAACTGCCGGAAATCCCCGGGCACGATATGCTCTGCATGTGCCCCCGTACGTTTGCCCGGTTCCTGCGAACTATAATCAATCATGGGAATGCCATCATCGCCTTTCCAGGTTGCCCTGACGGGTTCGATCAGGTCTTCAAAACGTTCCCCGTTATTATTGAGGGCATGATGAAACGAATCCACAATAACGGGGATGCCGGTTCGTTCGTGGATGGCAAGACAGTCGTTTATCGAGTACAGCCGCTCGTCATTTTCGATCACGAGCCGTTTCCTGATACCGGCATCAAGTTGGTCATACTTCATAACGAACCGGTCCATGCTCAATGGCTTATCACCATATACTCCACCAACATGGATCTGGACTTTTGCCGTCATATCAAGTCCCATCAGGTCGAGCACCTGCGTCTGGTACTCCAGATCGGCAATACTCCGCTGGAACACTCCCTGATCAGGTGCATTCAGGAGCACGAACTGATCAGGATGCATGGATATGCGGAAACCATGCTTCCTTACGTATTCACCGATCTGTCGGAATGCCCCGGCAAAATGTTCCTGCCACGGGAACGTACAGACTGCGTGCGAGGCAAACGGTACGAGATCAGAAGTAATCCGGAAGAAAAGCATCCCCTGTTTGGAGTTATATTCAAGGATTTTTTGCAGGCAGAACAGATTTCCGTTCACCGTTTCTTTCAGCCGCTCTTCGGTATAAGAGGCCAGCCGGAATGTATGGGAAGCTGTGCAGCCAATCGAACGATTGATACAGGGGTATCCAATGCGCATAGTGACCTCCTTACTCAGTGCCCGAATAACGATACTACATCTTTGAGACGATCCCGCACCAGAATCTGCTGGGGGCAGAGGCTCTCGCACACCCCGCATTCCTGGCATTGCGAAGCATCACCCCCGGAGGCGGTGAATGCATCGTAGGAATGGTTAGCTCCCGGGGTATCCCCGTAGACGAACGCGTCATTATATGCCGATAAACACTCAGGGATATCAACACCGACCATGCATGGCTGGCAGTACCGGCACTTCGTGCAGGGTATCCTTAACCTGCTGCGATAGAAGGTTTTGATCTTTTCATAGAGCGCCAGATCGTCATCCGTGAGCGAGGAGGGGGCACCATTGTTTGCATACCCTGAATTATCCTTCACCTGCTGCATCGTGCTCATGCCAGACAGTACAACGGTGATCTCCGGATGGTTCCAGAGCCAGCGCAAACTCCATTCAGCGGCTGTACGGTTTTTCCCCCCGGATGCCCAGATTTTTTTTGTCTCTGCCGTCTGCCGGGCCAGCACGCCGCCACGGAGAGGTTCCATGATCACAATTCCCATCCCCTTCTCAGCTGCATAGTTCAGCCCGCCGGTACCAGCCTGGTATCCTTCATCCATGTAGTTGTACTGGATCTGGGCAAGGGTCCAGGGATACGCATCAACAATCTCTTTGAATGCCTGAATATTGTCGTGGAACGAGAACCCCGCATACCGTATCCTGCCATCCGCAATTGCACCGTCTAAAAATTCTGCCACATTGAGTTCCAGCATATCATTCCACAAAGACCCTGACAGGCCGTGAAGAAGATAGAAATCGATATGGTCGGTGTTGAGACGCTTTAACTGCTCATCGAGAATGCGATCCATATCTTTCCGGAACCGGATATCCTGGACCGGCATCTTTGTTGCAAGGTTGACTTGTTCCCGGTATCCATCTGATAATGCTCTCCCAAGGAATGGTTCACTCTGGCCGTTGTGATATACATAAGCAGTATCGATGTAATTGACCCCGCGATCAATTGCGTACCGCACCATCGCCGTTGCCTTCTTTTCATCGATTGCAAAATCATCCGTCTGCGGCAGCCGCATACAGCCAAAGCCGAGGATTGAGAGTTTGCGATCGGTCTTGTTCATCTTCCGGTAAAGCATCAGACAGACTCCGTGAATTATTTCCGTATGAGTTTTTTCCCGGCACTCCACGCGGCACCGGCACAATCGCCAATGGTCCAGTAGCGGTTGTCCGGCATAGTGAGCAGGAGGGGGTTTAACTTTTTAATATCCGGTTCACCATCGGTAAGATACTTCTCTTCAGTGTAGGACGCGATAATTTCACCTATGTAGAAATTATTGGTGGGATTTACTACCGTCGTATCCAACCGGCATTCCAGGGAGAGCGGACATTCGGTTATCATCGGGGCTGATTCCAGCTCCCCGTAATACACATCAAAGAGCGCTGCTTTGTCAGTATTTCTTCCCGAGACCAGCCCGCAATAATCCGTTTTCTCCATCATCTCTGCGGACGGGAAATTGATGCTGAATGTTTTGTTCTCTTCAATACCCCGTATTGAATGATGGTGTCGCCCGACACCGCAGCCAACGGTCGGTGGGTCTGCATTGACGCGGGTGATCCATCCAAGCGCCATGAAATCCGGTTTTTTGTCCACCAGGGTACCAAGTAAGGTAACCGGCATGGGATACATGAAGACATTTCTGCCAGCTGAAATTTTTCCCATAGATCCATTCACCAGTTCTGCTATGGGAAGGACATTATAAAAAGAGTTGTGCCAAATCCTGCACCGGGTAGATCAGGGGGTCTTGTAAAAAACCAGTGCCGCCGAGTTCATGCAATAACGTTTTCCCGTGGGTGCAGGACCGTCATCAAAGACATGACCGAGATGTGCCCCGCACCGGGCGCAGAGCACTTCGGTTCGCACCATCCCGCCCGAGATATCGGTATGAGTACGGATGTTGAGAGCAGATACCGGGGCATTGAAACTGGGCCAGCCGGTACCGGAATCGAATTTTGCTGTCGAGTCGAACAGGTCGGTACTGCAACAGGCACACGCATAGGTGCCCTGTTCTTTTGATGCGTGATATTTTCCGGTGAAGGCATATTCCGTGCCCTGTTTTCTGGCAACATCATACTGTTCCGCAGTAAGAAGGGAACGCCACTCTGCATCGGTTTTTACAACCGGCAGTACCTCTTCAACCATTCCCGTGCGGGCATTGTAGATCGGGATCGTCCCGTTACCTTTCACTTCCCATCATCCCCGGCTCTTATGCCAAAGAGTTACGTGGGCGGATCAGGGTATAGAACTTTGGTTTGAGGAAAACAAAAAGAATATTGGATACCCGGAAGTTTCAGAGCCCAAAGAACCCAAGGATCCTGCTCTTGGTATCCTTGTGGAAGATCTTTGCACCTTCCTTGATATTGCGCACATCTTCTACCGTGTAAAGAATTTCCGGGTATTCCCGCGAGAGGATGCCCATCAGCCGTCCGAGTTCTGAACGGGGAACAATCATGAATACAATCGTCACGGTAGAAGCAAAACTGCCCGTTCCTTCAATCCGGGTCATTCCATACCCGAGGGTGGCAAGTTCGGATATGAGAGGCTGGGGATCAACCGGGATGAAGAGCCGGACTATCACATACCCAAGAGAGATCATCTTCTCGATCTCCATACCGAGCAGGGTCCCGAGACCATAGCCGGCAAGGTACGCAAAGAGGTTCAGGTAATCTGAAAGGTTGGTGAGCACAAGACCGGTGGAGAGCAGCCAGATGCCCGTCTTTATTATACCGATACAAGCGGCGAGATTTGCATGCCCACGGTTGATATAAATCGTCCTGACCGTTTCAAGACTGGTCTCCACTATCCGTGCGATCAGGATTATGAAGGGTAATACCAGTCCTCCCAGAACAACCAGTTCCATTTCTCGGGCACACTCCTGATCTTAATAGTCTTACGAAGTATCTTGAATAGATTGCGGAACGATACGGGATTTTTAGCCCGGGCTGGTACTTTTGCACACGGTCGGGACATATTTAAAATGAGATTTATGGGAATTTTTGCTGGTTACCTGCACTTAAACGGGCGTTTCGCCTTTCATCATTGCTTCAAGTTTTAATGCGATCTGCTGAAGGGTGTTGACTTCAAGGAATATGAGAATATTTCCTGCGATATGATGCTCATCTGAGGTCAGCTTGACCTTAAAGAGGATCACATCATCCACTTCAACGGTCATCTGGGCAATGAGGGAGGTGATGGCAGCATGTGCCATGTCGACGACAAGAACCGGGGGGGAGGGGAGCATCACAAGGCCAATGAGATCGGATGCGGCGCTCAAAAAAGATGAGACCATAATATTTCCTACTTCGAGGATCGCACTCTGGTCCATCTCGCTGAACGGGTGCTCGACTTTTGAAGACCATGGTATCGTTTTGCTTTGGGAATCAATTCCCTGCACGATATTTGCAGTCCTCTTGGCAGAATCACGGGGGAAATGCAGGATCAGAAATCCCCCGTGGGGGATCTCCCCCTGGAGCTCGAAGACGACCATAGTGGTCAATTCATCGGTAAGGAATTCTCCCACATTGGAGAGATCAATAATATCGATCTTTGGCACACTCATGCCGATGTTGGTATTGAGCATCTGGGAGAGTGTTGTTGCCGAATGTGCAGAACCAATATTAGCAAGTTCCTGCAACGCATCCATCTGTATAGCGGTAAATTCCATGATGCACCATTTTAAGGGAGTTCCCTCAACTACTTTGCTATTGAAGGATTCCCTGTAATTATGACATTTCCCCCGGTGTCGCTTAACCAGATCCGTCAGGTATTGATGGGATGTATTTTTGATAACTTATACTTTTGTAAGGACATAACTTGTAACCACGGAGTGGATCTGAGGCCGTATCCCTCAATAGCAATTACCACGAGTACCGGGGATGTGTCTTTGAGGATGATGCACCGGCAGTTCTGATTATTAACGCTGGCGGCGTTTTGCAATCGCGATCTTTTCTTCAAGGGCGTTTTGCTTTCCCTTGATGGTGAGGAGAGGAGCACGATCGACTTTTAAGGCTGCAATTTCAGCAAAGTCCCTGATCATGTCCAGTTCTTCTTCCCGGGTAAAATCTTCATGGGAGAGGCGCTCCAGAAACTCTTCTTCTCCTTCAATAGCCCTCTCGGGCACTGGGTAAACGACCCGGTATTTTGCCTTACAGTACCGACAGCGGGTATGATCGTCACCGTTATTGCGCTGCCCTTTTAAAATGAGCCTGAAGTTGAGTCCTTCACATTTGGGACATTTCCATTCAAGTGTGAGCCCCTTTAAGACTCCGTTAGTGTCGTGTTCAAAGAATCGATCGAACATTGTCAGCTCAGTTTTTTATTAAAATACTGGTTGACCGCTTAACCTGATTAACACTTTGTACAGGATATATCGTTCATGAGCATTGTCGGAAAAGCCACACCCTTACAGGATAAAATTATGCAAGAATACATTAACCAGGACGATTACAGGGATAACCCGGTTCTGCATCCATGGAACAAGTCCAGGCGCTTGGTTCTTGTATTCCCACGCTGATCTGGTATGGAACATCTATGGGCAATCCGGAAGAACAGCATAATCCTGAAAAGAGCGATCCTCCGCTCCTGACCGATCCTCCCTTTTATCTTCCGGAGTTTGAGAAGTCGTACCGGTATATTATCGATGAATATGAAGTGGCCCCAAAGGATATCGCTATCTTCATGCCCTGTGCGGTGCGGAAACCCTACAGTGCGAGCCCCAGCCACCAGTTGATCCGGATGATCATCTCACAGGTGCTGGAACCATCGCAGTACCATATCGTGATCTTCGGGACCTGCGGGATTGTGCCAGCCGAACTTGAGACCATGTATCCGTATGCCCATTACAAGTACATGCTCGGGAAATGCAATGACGATAAGGTCAAGGAGGATTTTCTCCGCATCGAGACCGAGCGGGTTGCCGGCTACCTGGAAAAGACCAGGCACGTGTACAAATACCGCATCGCATACTCCATCGGGCTCTTCCGGGAATCCCTCGTACGAGGTTCGGAAAAAGCAGGTGTTCCAATCGACTTAATCCTCCCCACACGGGACATCATCAACAAGGTGATCGAGGAGGGAGACTGTGCATTCCAGGAAGGCAGCCTTTCTATGGAGGAGTACCTGGGCGAGTTCTGCGATGCACTGATCCAATTCAGGAATGAGCGGCTGGGGAAGAAGGAGAAAGAACCGGGATATTGATGGTTCCGGTCTTATTGTCCGGTTCCCCTTTACTACCCTTATATTTTTGAAAGATTGACTCCAACCCCCATCCTCCCCTTCCTCAAGGATGGAGGACCTATGCGATAACCAGTCCCGGGTGCAGGATTTTTTGAGCACGTATTTCGATCCCGATCCCGGAACTAACCATGTTCACCGAACCGCACCGGTTTTTTCTATGAGAAAAACACTATCCCGGCAGGTAATCTTTTCGGACGGGGGAAAATACTTCGACTGCCACGGAATCAGCGACAATCGTTGCCCGGTGATCCACATCTCCGGGTATCATCCAGCTGTCACCGGCCCGGACCTCATGCACATCATTGCCGATAGTAAGCATCATATGACCCGAAACCAGGTACCCGGTCTGTTCCTGCGGGTGCTGATGGGCGGGAAGAACAGCATCTTTCTTCAGCACGAATTCCGTCATGAGAGTATGCTCACCATGGACCAGGGTTTTCCGGGTAATCCCTTCCGTTACCGGTAGGTACCCGGAATCATGTTTCTGGGCAAACATCAGGAGCGCCTGCCCGTCTGTTCCAGCACGCGGAGGACTGCCTCCCCGAACTCCCGCGTTCCTGCCGAACCGCCGAGATCCCGGGTCTTTATTCCCTGTGCAAGCACGGATCGTATCGCAGATTCAATGTGCGTCTCTCCCTCTGCATCCCCGATATGGGTCAGGAGCATCCCTGCACTCCTGAGGGCAGCAATGGGATTGGCGAGATTCTTCCCGGCAATATCCGGGGCACTGCCATGCACCGGCTCGAAGAGAGCATACCGCTCCCCGATATTTGCGCTCGGCACCAGTCCGAGACCCCCGACCAGGTACGAGGCAACATCCGAGAGGATGTCCCCGAAGATGTTGGTCGTGACCACGACATCATACGATGCCGGGTGCTGGAGCACATCGAGCGAGAGGGCATCGATGAATTTGTCATTGTAAGCCACACCGGCTGCCTTGGCATCGGCAATGCAGATGTCGCGGAAGAGCACATCGGACTTGAGCACGTTTGCCTTGTGCCCGATTGTCAGCAGTTTCCTCCGCTGCCGGGCGAGTTTAATGGCCATCCGGACGATCCGTTCCGAACCTGCCCGGGTCACCACCCGAAGCGTAGTCGCACGATCCGGGCTGCTCTCTTCGATACCGGAATAGAGCCCCTCGGAATTCTCCCGCACAATCATGATATCGAACCCGCCGTCTTTTACCGGACGGAGATTGGCATACAGGTCGAGCGCCTTTCTTATCCGCAACACCACGCTCTGGTAGTCCTTCATCGGAGGAGTGGTGATCGCACCGAAGAGGATCGCATCCGCATCCTTCATCTCACGGATCTCCTTGTCGGCACATGGGCAGCCGGTCCGTTCCCACATGCCATACCCCACATCCACCGTGAAATAATCATACTCGGGATGGAGCAGTTCGAGGGCTCCGCGGGCCACCGGTATCACTTCATGACCGATCCCGTCCCCTTCCACAATAGCAATCCGTTTCATCGTTTCCTCCACTGAACCAGCATCTCTTCCACCGCATGAGCAATCCGGGACGGGCTTGCCCCCCAGTGCACAACAGCACCGAACTTCCCGTTCCACATGCCAATCCCCTCACGTTCAGAACGGCAGCAGCGGGCAATGAACGGTTCTTCCCGCACGGACTCAAGAGGACAGATGTTCTCGAGAGAAAAGTCCTTGCCGTAACATTCGGTATAGAACTGCGAACCCGTAAGGCAGCCCGCCACTTTCTCACCGCCATGCATCAGATCGGCATCCAGGGTTTTTACATACCCTGCCGCCCGACAGGGGTAGACATCCGCTTTAACCTGCGTGATGTCCCGGATGTGATGGCAGAAGGTGACACCAAGTTCCCCGAAGAGACCCGCAGCCTGGAGCTCCCGGAGACAGGCAGAAAGGCTCGGGCTGGGCGGGGATACATCGTAGACATGAATCTTAAGAAACCCTGAAAGATCGGGATCGAGGACAAAGGTCATGTGCTCATCGAGCCCGGTAAAGATCGTGCACCGGTATCCGGTATCCAGCGCCAGCTCGACCAGCCGGGCCCGGTCATTGATCTGGACCTTCCCGGGGTACCGGCAGGTTTCCTTTGCGGTTGCGATCACCTTCGATGCCAGGGGTTTTCGCATCATACCGCTTCCGGAGGGGTCGGGAGTGATCTCGAGCAGTTCAAAGCCTGCACCGGTATCATGGACAAGGTAGCGGCTCAGGAAATATACGAGATCGCCGCAGGGTTTCGTTGTTGCGTACCCCACCTGCTTGCACTGCTCGGGAAATATCACCGCTTGTTCCTCCAGTACTCCACCAGTCCGCCGGCCAAAAGAATTGCCTGCATACGGGGCGAGAGCGGGTGGATTGTATGTTTCTGTCCCTCCGCTTCAACCCATCCTTCGGTCAGATCGAAGGTGACCAGGCACCCCTCCATGCAGGTGAGGTCGCATTCGATGAGCGGGAGCCCCACATTGATCGCGTTCCGGAAGAAGATCCGGGCAAAGGACGGAGCGATAACGGCAACCACCCCGGCTTCCCGGATCGCAACCGCAGCCTGTTCACGGGATGAACCACAGCCGAAATTCTTCCCCGCCACGATCACCGATCCCTTGAGAAGGGGAGCAAGCGAGGGATCGAGATCCTCAAACACGTGCTCAACCCAGATGCTGTGGTCCTTGGTTCGCAGGTATCGGCCAGCGATAACAAGGTCTGTATCGATATCCGCTCCCACGCAGACGGCCGGGCCTTTTCCCTTCATCAGCAGACCTCCGGTTCGGTAATTTCCCCTTCAAGGGCACTGGCCGCTGCAGTGGCAACCGAGCCAAGGTAGATCTCGCCACCGACACCCATCCGGTTCTTGAAATTCCGGTTTGCCGTGGACAGGCAGACCTCTCCTTCACCCAGCACCCCCATATGCGCACCGAGGCAGGGGCCGCAGCCGGGGGTTCCGATAGTGCAACCGGCATCCACGATATCGGTAAGCACACCGGTCCGGATCGCTTCCGCCAGCACCGCCTTTGAGGCCGGGACCACGATCGTCAGCACGGCCACGCTCTTTCCTTTGACAATCCGGGCAAACCGGGCAAGATCGGAATACCGCCCGTTCGTGCAGGTGCCGACAAAGACCTGGTCAATAGGGAGACCGGCAACCTCCCGCACGGGTTTGACCGTGTCAACCCGGTAAGGCACCGAGACCAGCGGCACAATCTCCGACAGGTCAAGGGAGAGTTCCTGCACATAGGTGCAGGGCTCGGGTACCTGCGGTTGTACCATCTGCCCGGCCCGGGCAAGATACTGCACCGTCACATCATCTGCATAGAACAACCCGGTCTTTGCCCCCGTCTCAACTGAAAGGTTGCTCAGCACAAGACGGTCATCCATGGAGAGACCGGCAACCCCGGCACCAATAAATTCCAGGGCCTTGTAAGTAGCGCCATCCATCCCCAGCCGGCTCACACAGGTCAGGGCAAGATCTTTTGCTTCCGCAGCACCGGTGAACGAGCCGGACAGGTGTATTCCGATAGTCTCCGGCACGCGGAACCAGGTCTCTCCGGTCAGCCAGATGCCCGCCATATCCGTTGCACCAACACCGGTTGAAAAGGCACCGAATGCACCGAGCGTGCAGCTGTGCGAGTCGGCACCGACTACAACTTCACCGGGAAGCACTACACCCTCGCTCATGATCTGGTGACAAATCCCACATCCCACATCGGAGAAGTGCATGAATGAACCGCGGGCGAATTCACGCAGTTCATGCTGGAGCGTGGCCGTAGTGCTGTTGTTGGCCGGGACGATATGATCAAAGAGCATCGAGAGACGGGTCGCATCCGTGAGCCGGTCGCTCCCGATGCGTTTCCATGCCTCGAGCGTGAGGACACCCGTGCCATCGTGGACATAGGCCCGGTCCACCTTCCGGTCCACATAATCACCGGCATTTCCGCCAAGAATCCGCTCCGATAACGTTGCCATTATCCACTCTCCTGCTGTGCTTTTTTGATCAGTTTTCGTAAGACATCAGGAGTGATATTGCACTTGTGTTCGGAATGATCCTTGACCAGGTCAAGCACCCGGCAGACCTGCTTATCCGTACATTCGCAGCCAAGCGACTCCATGACATATTCGAGTGCCTTTCGGCCGGTATGTTTCCCGAGGATGAATTTTCGTTCGCTTCCCACCATCTCGGGGGTAAAATATTCATAGGAAACCGGGTCTTTGAGAATCGCTGCGATATGGATCCCACTCTCGTGGGAGAAGGCAAGTTCCCCGGTCACCGGTTTGTTCCGGGGGAGGGTGATGCCGGAGAATTTTTCAACCATATGCGAGAGTTCGGTGAGCCGGGACAGGTCATACCGGTCAATCCCCTTCTTCATCCGCAGGGCAACCAGCAGTTCCTCAAGCGAGGCATTTCCCGCCCGTTCACCGATACCATTGACCGTGGTGTGGAGCTGGAAAGCGCCGGCTTCGGCAGCCGTGATCGTGTTTGCCACCGCACAGCCCATATCATTGTGACAGTGGGCACAGAACGGCACGTCCACAGAGGCTACGAGTTCGGTCATGATCCGGCTCATCTCGGAGGGTATGAGACAGCCGACCGTATCGGCAAAACTGAGCAGCACGGCACCATGTTCTGCCGCCCGCGTGTAGACTTCCTTTAAGAAAGGAAGATCGGTCCGGGACGCATCCTCCGCGGCAAACCGCACCTGCACGCCATGATCGCGGGCATAATCGATCATCTTTAAGGAATCCTCAAGCACTTCCTCCCGGGGTTTTTTGAACTTGAGCCGGACATGCAGTTCGGAAGTCGGGATGAAGATGCTCACCATGGCGACATCGCAGTCGATGGCAGTCTGGATGTCTTCTTGCCGTGCCCGCGAAAAGCCGCAGATCCGGGCATCGAGTCCCAGTTTTGCGATCGTCTTTACACAGTGTGCCTCATTCTGCGAGACGGCAGGGAACCCGGCTTCGATGACCTCAATGCCGATCTCATCGAGCATGGTCGCAATCTTTACTTTCTCTTCGCAGGAGAAGGATACCCCGGGCGTCTGCTCCCCGTCCCGCAATGTTACATCACAGATCTCAATATTTAACGATTTCATGGCTGCTCCCTTCCGGACAAGTGCCTTCTACCACAAGCGTCCGGGGCGTGTCCGTCACCACGAGCTCGCGTTTCAGTGTCTTTAGATCCTCAGCACGACAGATGACCGGGTCTGCCCACCTGAGGTAGGGGACCGGATTGTAGGAGGTCTGTTTGCCGGTCATCGCTGTGCAGTTGTTGCTCATCACGATGCAGAGCATCGGAAGCCGCTTCTCGTACACATCGATCAGGGCATTGAGGCCGGAATGGAGCATCGCGTAGTCCCCAATCAGGGCAACTTTTGTGCTCCGTGCCGCAACCGCGATGCTCGAACCCATGCCGTAACTGGCAATGCCCAGCTCGTACGGGGCAGTCATTCCCAGGATGGAACAGCCGGCATCACAGATCATGCTCATATTCCGCTCCTTGAGGATGTTCATCATGGAAATGAACGGGCAGTCTTTACAGAATGTCTTGTAATATCCCCGGTCATCCATTGACTGCGGGTGCTGCTGCGGAACCGGTGGTTGCAGCCCGCGGTGATCGCGGACAAAGGTCCGGCCGATCTCGTTTACCTGTTTTACCTGTACTGCCCGTTCCGGCAGGGGATGGACAGTAACGATCCGGGTATTTCCCGGCGCCGCTCCCACTCCTGCCGGCTCTCCCTTCCACTGGTTTAATGCAGAAAGGTTCGACCAGTCAAACATGGTCCGGTAGAGTTCCTCGGCAGCCGTTATCCGCCCGTTCATTGTCCAGGACCGGTCGGAGAGACGTCCTTTCCCGTTCTTCCGGGGCACCGGAGAACATGTCACCTCAGCTTCGAGTAGTCCGGGCGTCAGCCTGAGCATCGCGACCCGGGAGAATCGTTCGGATGCTGCAAGCGCTGCCTCGACCCCCGCATAGCAGGTAGAGGCATCCGGTTCGATCACGGGGAGTTCTGCCAGTTCGCCGTAATACCGGGAGTCCTGGGCAGTCTGGGATCCTTCTGCTTCGGGATCATCACCGGCTACCAAAAGCACTCCCCCGATGAGACCCTGGGCAGCTGCCTGAAGGAGGGGATCTGCACAGGCATTCACGCCAACATTCTTGATGATGACGGCCGCTCGTCGCCCTTCGAGCGAGTCTCCCAGTGCATATTCAAGGGCCGTTTTCTCATTGATCACCATCTCTGCACGGGTGCTGGCACCCAGGTCAGTGACGGGAAATCCCGGTACCATATATTGCCGGTCGGTACACGCAAGCAGCGCTTCTGTAATTACATCAATGCCTTTCATCTAATCTCTCCCCGGCACAAGATCGCAGCCGGCACAATTCGTGCACATGGTTCGTGCCTCTTTCGGGTCAAGCCCGGCCTTTGCAAGTTCGCGTTCATGGATACCAAAGATCTTCTTCAACCGTTCCGCAGACGGGCGGGGGGTCCCGGCCAGTTCAGCAACCGGGTTGAGCGGGCGCAGCACGGGAATCACGCCGCGGGTGACAAGCCGCTTGATGCAGGCCTCCATCTCCCCATCGGTCTCACCAAGCCCGATGATCACATTGGAAAAGACCCGGCCTTTCCCAAAGAGTTCGACAGAGCGGTCAAGTACCCGCCAGAGCTGTTCGTAATCGAGCCCCGGGCACTGCTGTGCAAAGATTGTAGGGGTCGCGGCCTCGATATTGAACTTTACTTCTGCAACCCCGAGCGCCTTGAGCCGGTCCGGAGTCTGGTCGGTTGGATAAATCGAGACACCGATAGGAAGATCATAGATCCGCAGGTGCTTTACTACCTCAAGCACATAGGATTCCTCCTCTTCAATCGTCTTAAGTACCCCGCTGGTGATGGAGATTGCCGAGATCCGGGGCCGGGCTGATTCGACCATCGCCATGATCTCATCAATAGTCTTTCGTTTGCCACCCAAGGTAGGTACCGGGCAGTACCGGCAATGAAATATACAACTGCCCGTCACGGTGATGAATGCCTGGTCGGGACAGTGGCATCCCGGCTCAAGAAGCTTTCCGGGTATGAGTGCTCCCTCAAAATAGAGGTCGGCAACCCCATTGCCCCGGTGGGCGATCTCGACTGCACTGAGAGGGTTTAAGGCAAGCTTGACCCGGTGGCTGCCCATGGCAAAGAAGACGGCACCGCTCCCACCGGCTCCCGGACCGGCTGTGGAACGGGCGATATACTGTTCCGCGGGTTCACCGGTGAGTCTGGCTGAACCGACAGAAAGGAGCCGGGCTTTTAACTCGGTCCACTGCATAGTTCCAGCGCCTCCTCGTACCGGGTGGCAAACGGTATTGCCGCAACAGCCCCGGTGATACCCCGGCCATTCATGATGATCTTCAGGTCCTTGTCATGGAGCGCTTCCAGCAGGCCCGGCTGGACCTCGCCGCGTTTCACACTCCGGCCATATGCCAGCAGTTCCTCAGAAGGGGTAAAGCCGGTATATACGGCCATTCCGGTCTTCTGGGAGAGGGTGTATTTTTTTAAGAGGGCCTGGAACCGTTCGGTAAGCCCTTTGGGATCGGTTGTGGCAAACTCTGCAACAAGGCCGACGCAGTTCTTGGTCCGGTACGGCACCGGGAAGAGCTGGACGATGGTGTGGGAGAGATAGACGGAATGCTCATCTTCCACGGCTTTTGCAATATTATGGACCAGCGTCCATGTTGCCCCTTCTTCCGGCGTGTCGGTATCGTCAACACCGATGAGCACCCGCTGCATCCGGGGCATCCAGATCGTGGCACCGGCAACTTTTCCTCCCCCGGCCGGATCGCTCCGGCTCCGCAGGACCCCGCGTGCATCCGAGCGGCAGGCAGCAGCACCCACGCCGCCCCCGCCCATGCCGATATAGGTGACCGCAATCTCGGTCTTGTCAACAATACACGAGGAGATTCCCGCCGGGAACCGGGAGCCTTCGAGGGAAAGCTCCACGGATTGCGGTTTTAAGAGATACCGCATGGTGGCACCCACACACCGCACATCTTCCACCACCGGGCTCTGGGCATAGTGGTGTTTCGACCACATCGCACCCCCCACACAGTCAAAAAACTCTATCAGTTCCACCCGGTTGCCGGTCTCATCGGCAACCGCCACAATCTGCGGATAGTGGATCACATACGGTTCAGCAATGTTCGCCATACAACCCCGCTGCTTCTATTCCCCGGTTACCCCAGAGCACTGCACCCAGTGCCCCGATCCGTCCTTTCCTGCCATTGGAATCAAGGTATTCAATACCCAGCAGTTTTGCCTCGCGCTCAGCCTGCTCAAGGGTCATGATATCTGTCTTCACCGCTTTGAACGCCGGTGATTCCGCAGGAAACCCGATACCGCAATAAGATGCAATGCCGGTATCCCTGGAGAAGGTGTGTTCCTGTACAAACGCACAGATATATTCCTGCAATTCTTTGACACGTTCAGGTTTAACGGCAAAATTCAGTGCTGAACCAACACAGTTGGTTGTCTTGTCTGGAACTTTCGGATTGAGCTGGACAAGACGCATATTCAGGTATTCAACACCCTCAATGGTACACGCTTCTGCACACTTGAGCGCGGTAACCCATGTCGCCCCCTCGGTTTTTGTGTCGGTGTCGTCAATGCCAAAACAGAGCTTCTCGTAGCGGGGGGATACGATCCGGACCCGGTTTGTCCGTGCGCCGCCCACCTTCAGGTCATCTTCCGTTGGATACTCTGCCCGGATTACTCCCGGTGCCTGCGGAAGACATGCGGCGATACCCACACCCGCACCGGCAATTCCCGCCCATGTAATAATCACTTCATTGCCGGAAATTTCAACGCATTCGAGTGCCTGCCCGCCGATCTCTCCGGCCGCTGCCCCAAAATTTGCCGAATACTTTCCCAGCCGGGCGTGGATGGTCATTGAAGTACCCTCCACATCACAACCGGTGACTGCGCCACCGGTACGCTTCCGGTTCATCGCATCCCATTCGATAGTACCGCGTGCCCGGCACTGCTCATGAATCTCTGCCACGCCAGCGCGTTCGTCAACCATTACGAGAAATTTCTGGGCAAAAAGCGGTCCAAAGCGCTTTCTTACGTCTTCGGGTTTCAGGGTGATCATGTTAATACCGAAAATTTCGTTAACAACAGAATCGGCAATAACAATATTTATAGAAATCGATGCGTGAAGAAAAATTTTTAGTCAGGCCAATGCGATATCATAAACTTAAAAAAAGATTAGAGAATTTTGTGGAGCTCGATCTTATACGGACCGAGCGTGCCGCCAAAGTTACCGGCCGTGATGAACTTGACACCCGGCACCATTGCTGCTGCCCTGACACCTGCTGCCATGGCTGCTGCAACTGACTTCTCGTCAACACCGTCAATGACAATCTCGTAAACCCCTTTGATGCCTGCGGGGATCTTCGAGTCTGTGACTTTCTCCCGGAGTGTCGGGCAGTACTTCTCGTTGGTTGATGCGGGCATGAACTTGTATTTCAGGCTGCCCACTTTTGAGCCGCTCGCAACAATTCCGCCGGGGAAACTGGTGATGGTGCCCGGGACCTTGGCAATGGCATCCACAGATGCCTGTGCCCCCATGAGGGCTGCCATCTGGTTCTCTGCCATGACAAAGAAGTTGCCACCGGCAACACCCTTGACGATGCCAAACTCTTCCTCGCCAATATATTCTCCTTCCATGATCGGGATGACCCAGCACTTCCTGCCGCCAACCTCTTTCTGGTACTCGTAACCGTCTCCAAAGAAGTGAAGTTTTACCTGGATCTTCTCTTCTGAATCGGTGATACCGTTGAAGACGGCAGTGGTAGGTGCCGTGAGCACGCACTCCGCGAGGCGCTCGACAACCTGATCCTTGATCTTCTTCTTACCGGCACAGATCAGGATTGAGACACCGGGGCGACCGTCAGGGGTCTGTGATGCGTCAAGTTCCAGTTCGATCCCTGCTTCGCACGGGCACCCGATTGCTGATGTAGCAAACCCGGTTGCTTCGGTGGCTGCTTTCTTTGCCCATTCCATGGTGACTGCTGTGATGATCACCCGGCAGACCCATGTCGGGAATGCCTCTGCAAATTCGTTGTCAATAGTAACTCCGTTGATTTCCATACGATAACCTCCGATACCACAATGGTACTATGATTGGTGTTGAATAAATTTTCTAAATTAATTCCAGTAAAAGAGCGCACAAAAACCCGGCAATTAAGTACACGATATCCAGTTAATCTTAATAAAGAGTACAGAGTTTAGAATTTAAAATCCTGAATCAATTGCACTTTTTTTCGAGTAGATTTCAGAACATTTATCTACATTCTTCTACCACTTTTGGTTAGTCGATTTTAGAATCGATCATTAGCTGGTGCGTAAGAAAAATGGCATTTGCCGTGCAGATTAACAGGTAAATCTACCCAAAAAATGCACAGGCAAACGTACTATAATGGTATTGCATGAGGGTTAATTCATGAACAATCTGTTTCCCAAATTTTCCAAGAAGAGGGATGGGGTCAACGTTGTAATGGAGCA
>JBAXDE010000006.1:0-18865 GCA_037141115.1 Methanomicrobiales archaeon
ATGATTAGAGATCAGGGCGTTTTCGATTTTACAGTAAATTGTTTACACTATCAAATTCGACAGAGAATTAGCAGATTTGCGAGAAAAACTGCATCATTTTCCAAGTCAGTTTCCTCGTGTATTAATGCGTTGGATCTGTTTCAGTTTGTCAATAATTTCATTGATCTGAAAAAAAACAACTTAAAGACACCGGCCATGATTGAGAACATTGCTGATCATGTCTGGACATGGGAAGAATTTTTGTCACACCATATTCAGTTGTAGGGTAGGTCACTACCGCTTTTTTCCGTAGAATGTGTTTTATCCGGAGAAGAAGCCCTGGAAAAAATCGCTGACGGGCACTATAACGCCGTAATATCGGATTACCAGATGCCGGGGATGAACGGGATCACCCTGCTCAAAAAAGTGCGGGAAAATTACCCGGTTCTTCCCTTCATCCTCTTTACCGGCAGAGGCAGGGAAGAGGTGGTCATCGAAGCTATCAACAGCGGTGTTGATTTTTATCTCCAGAAAGGCGGAGATCCCGTGGCACAGTATGCCGAACTTTCGCTCAAGATCCGAACGGCAGCAGACAGGCGCAATTCTGAAAAGATCTTAAAAGAGAGCGGGGAACAGTACCGGAGTCTGGTTGAGACGACCGGCACCGGGTATGTCATTCTCGACAGTAATGGCCGGGTTGTAACTGCCAACCAGGAATACCTCCGTCTTACCGGATGGGCCGCGTTTACCGATATTGAGAAAAGGCCCGTAACCGAATGGACGGCCCCGTATGATCTCGAGAGGAATGCCCGGGAGGTTGAATCCTGCTTCCGGACAGGGCAGATCAGGAATCTTGAGATCGATTACCAGAAACCGGACGGCAGTATCCAGCCAATAGAGATCAATGCTTCCGTTGTCCAGTCCGGCCCGGATAAGATCATCCTTACCTTATGCCGGGATATCACAAAACGCAGGACCGCAAAAGAGACCCTGCTCAAGAGCGAGGAGCAAGTCCGAAAGAGACTTGAGAGTCTCCCGTCGCCAACAGGTGATATCACCAGCCTGGATCTTTCCGATATCATCGATGTACTGACCCTTGAGTCACTGATGGATGATTTTACCCGGTTAACCGGGATGGCCACAGCGATCCTGGATATCAACGGCAAAGTGCTGGTTGCCACCGGGTGGCAGGAGATCTGCACCCGCTTTCACCGGGTACACCCGGTAACATCAGGATTCTGCACAAAAAGCGATCTCTACCTTGCAAAAAATACCCGGAAAGGAGAGTATGTTGCTTATCAGTGCAGCAATAATCTCTGGGATGTAGTCACACCCCTCTACATTGGAAAGCGGCATATGGGAAACATCTTCACCGGCCAGTTTTTCTATGACGATGATATACCGGACGATTCGGCATTTATCGCGCAGGCCGGGAAGTACGGGTTTGATCGGGAAGAGTATCTTGCCGCTCTCCACCAGGTCCCACGGTTCAGCCGGCAAAGAGTCAAAGAGACAATGGATTTCCTGGTCAGGATCACTGATTTTATCTCCCGTCTCAGTTTCAGCAACCTCTCCCAGGCCCGGACCGCAATCGAGCGGGATGCTCTGCTTCATACCCTTCAGGAAAGCGAACGCAAATTCCGGATGGTTGTCGAACATATTCCGGACAAAGTGTTTGTCAAGGACGCGGCACTCACGTACGTAACCTGCAATGAGCACTATGCCCGCGATCTCGGCATTGCTGCGGATGCGATCACAGGAAAGACCGATTTCGACTTACATCCCCGTAATCTGGCGGAAAAATACCGGGCCGATGACCGGACCGTTATATCTACGGGAACTGCCAGTATGGTTGAAGAGAAGTACGTAATTAATGGTACAGAATCCTGGATTTCCACATCAAAAATCCCATTTCTGGATAATGACGGAAATATTACGGGCATTATTGGTCTCTTTCATGATATCACGGATCGCAAACTTGCAGAAGATGCCCTGATGCGGGTAAACCGGAAACTCAATATCCTTAATCTTTTCACCCGCAGGGATCTGTCGAGCCAGATCTTTGTCCTGAAAAGCTACCTGGACCTGGCAAAGATATCCGCAGCCGGCAAGGATTCCGTTCTTCAGTATCTGCAGAAAACCGAACCGGTCATCCAGTCTATCAATGATATTACAGAATTTACCCGGGATTACCAGAGCATGGGAGAAAATCCACCGAAATGGCAGAACGTCAACCTGACAGTGTTGTTCGGTATCTCCCATATGACTCTCGGTAACGTCAGTCACAGTCTTGAAACGGGCAATCTGGAAATATTTGCAGACCACCTGCTTGAAAAGGCATTCCAGGGTCTCTTTGAGAATGCGATCGCTCACGGGAATACGATTACCCGGATCCGGGTGTTTTACCGGGTTATCCCAGAAGGAGTGATTATTATCTTTGAGGATAACGGTTCCGGCATTCCCCTGGATATGAAAGAGCGGATATTTTCCCGCGAAGAAGGCATTCACTCATCATTGAGGGGACTTTTCTTTGTACGGGAAATTCTCGATCTTACCGGCATCACGATCCGGGAGACCGGAGAACCGGGTAAAGGGGCTCGATTTGAGATAATCGTGCCAAAAGTCTCGTACAGGATTTCGGGAACCGGGTGATTTACCGGCAGGATTGCCTCACAGGATCTTAATCCTGTTCCCAATCCCCATCCGTCCAGACCTTAAGGATATCAAAATCCCGCAGCCTTGTCGCCTTACTCATAGCCTGGGCCCGGCTCAGCATCCTCTCCTGGACAAAATCATATTCACAGAGTATTTTTGAATTCCGTAGCAGTGTGGCCCGGATCGGATGATGACGGTATACAATGCTTTCCTGGTTCCTGAAATACCACTTTATTCTCTGGAAGGTGAGCCAGTCCAGTTTCATGGCAAGCGTTGCATGGAACCGAAAGTTGTCAGCTGAATCCAGGTCGTATCGCCGTAATGAGCAGTAGGGAGAGATGGCCTGGGAGAACTGGTAACGGAATTGTTTTAAGGTCTCATCGGGCGTGATAGTGACATAAACTACCCTTGTTTCGTCAAAAAAACCATAATTTCCCATCTCGTATTTTGGAATTGCCTTCTGGTCTGAACAGATCCTGGTGAAATCTTCCACGAGTTTGGTTTCATCTTCTGTTGAAAAAGGTCCGGCAAGGGAGATATGCGGGATGACCAGTTTATCCCCGAGACTGAATTTCTCATTCAGATGATTACTCAGCGTACGAATCTGGTGCCTGACAGACCCCATCAGGCGGATATCGATCAGGTAGTGAGTCATCCCTTATATCCCGACACTAATGCCACCCGGATAACCCCGGGAAAATATTTCTCTAAATCTTTTACATCCAAAAGCAATAATTATTCATTTGCATGCCGGCACGAAATAATGTAGGCTTTATCGCGATTTCGTGCGGATACGTACGAATCGGGCAAATGACGAACTTTGGGACTGGACTTACCTTTGATTGTCCGGGAGGATCTCTGCAGGTTTCAGGCCATGGACGTTCTCGAGAACCGATTGGACAAAAGAGATCTTTTTGTGTGCCGGATGCATTGGTTAAAATGGGAGAGGTTGCATGAAAAATGACAATTCGGTCAAAGTAACCAGACAGAGAAGGGACGAGATGGTCTCAGAGATCAGGAACTATTTTTCAAAAGAGAGAGAAGAAGAGATCGGTGATCTCGCAGCGGACATGATCCTGGATTTCATCATGGAAAAGATCGCACCCGATATTTACAACCAGGGTATCTTTGATGCTCACAAGTACATGGAAGATGCTGTTGCTGATCTTTTGTCTATCCAGAAATAGCTGAGGATTTCGATGAACAACCGGGAAGATCCCCCAATAATCCAAAAAATCGATCTTCCCTCACGGATTTTAGGGGTACGTCCGGGAGTCAATGAAACTCCTACTCACAGCCAGGACCCTTTACTTAAGTCCCATATACGGTGCCGTTACTCCCGCCACAGATCAGCCCGAATCCTCACCTTCATATTTTAAAAAGAACGTCAGTTACGAGCCCCGTCACTCCACAACTGCCTTTTAAATCAGCATCTCTTCCCGGGTAAGCCTTCAGTTCTCATTCTTTACATCCTCCTGCACGGTATTGATCGGAGTGGCCCTGTTATCTTTTACCTGTGTTCACCCGTCAAAGACCACAAAGTCTATCGGGTTGCCGATGAACCGGGCACCCGCAGGATATCTCCCTGCCTTTGCCATCACATCCTAAAAAAAATCAATATTCTGGGATAACAGGAATATAAAAAAAATTTACGCTCAGATCTGATTACCGGGATTTGTCGTAACAGATCTGTGCATCTTCATGCTTGCCGATAGTATCCAGGATCCCGCCAATATCATTCCAGATTTCTTTACGGGAGGGATCGAGCTCCAGAGCATGCTTGAATACCGTGAGAGCATCCTGGTATTTTTCCAGTTCCTTTAAGGAGCGTCCCTTATGAATCCATGCATCCACAAATTCCGGCTGGAGTGTGATCATATCGCTATATGATTCCACCGCTTCATCATACTGGCCGAGAGCATCCAGTGCACTACCCCGGGTAAAGTGGGCAATAGAAAATGTTGGATCTATGGAGATCGCCCGGTCATAGGATTTCAGCGCAGCTTTATCGTTGTTCTGACCAGCCAGGGACATTCCGTGGCGGGTCCAGCCAACCACATTTTCAGGATCAATGGCCAGGCCGTGTTCATAGGCAGACTGTGCTTCTTTGAATTTTCCCAGGTCATAAAAGGAGTTTCCTTTGCCAATCCATGCTTCAGCAAGGGTCCCATCCTGTTCCAGTGCCCGGTCAAAGGCATCGATGGCATCGCGTGTCATGCCCAGTTCTGCAAGAGCAATGCCTTTGTGAAAAAAGGTTGAAGCCGTATGTTCGATCTCCAGGGAATGATCATAAGACTGTATGGCATCCCGGTACTGTTCCAGTGCAGCATAGGCAATCCCCCGGTAAGCAAAGGTTTCGGCAGAACGGGGTTTGTTCTCAAGCGCATGATTGTACGCGGTGATGGCTGCATCAACATTGCCCATCTCGAAACGGGTCCTGCCCATCCAGAAGAACGCAGGGGAACCGGTGGGAGTGATCTCAATGGTATGCTCGAATGCAGACAGGGCCTCTCCATAATTTCCCAGCGAGAAATGTGCCCTTCCCTTTTCATACAGTGCATTGGCGGATCCGGGATTTATCGACAGTAAACGATCGAATGTGGCAATAGCAGCATTCGGATTCTCGTTCTTTACCTGGGCAAGGCCTTTTTCGAATAGTGCCTCTTCTGAATCGGGTAGTATGGCAAGCGCTGAATCAAAAGCAATGATGGCGTCATCATACCGCTCAATGCGTGCCAGGGCGATACCTTTCTGCTGGTATGCTTCAGAGTACCTTGGATCCAACAGAAGTGCTTTATCCAGGAGGGCAATTGCACCATCATAGAGTTTCTGGCGAATCAGGGCAACTCCCTTGTGATAGAATGCCTCCGTATACTCCGGCTGGCATTCAAGAGCCCGGTCGAAAGCATCGACTGCTTCAGCATACCGTTTCAGCGGGATGAGGGCAATTCCCCGGTACAGGTACGGGACCGCATATGCCGGGTCGATTGCAACTGCCCGTTCATAGCAGTCCAGTGCGGCATCGTAACTCCCCAGGTGAGTCTCAGCAACACCCCGGTAGAGCCATGAATCTGCAAAAGTCCCGTCCTGTGCAAGGGCTTTGTCAAATGCACTGATGGCCTCATGGTACATGGAAAGACCGGACAATGCCTGTCCTTTCTGGAAGAATGCTTCGGCACAGCGGGGTCGCAATGCCAGGGCCGCATCAAGATTCCGTATGGCTTCCTGGTATCTCCCCAGATGAATATTCGATATCCCAAGGTGGTAATGTGCCTGTGCATCTTTGCTGTCGATACCCAGCGCTTTGCTAAAGCAGTTGATTGCCTCGGGATATTTTGAGAGGGCTGAAAGGGCAATGCCTTTTCCTGTCCAGATCATGGCCGCAGTCGGGCGGATGCGCAGGGCCGGATCAAATGCACCGATGGCATCTTCATACCGTCCCAGACGGATAAATGTCCGCCCTTTCTGGTATAAGGTATCGATATTTTTTGGTTCAATGAGAAGTGCATTCTCAAAGGCCAGTGCAGCCTCCTTATACATCCCCAGTTGAAAGAGGCCACGCCCCTTATCAAAAAATGCCTTTGTATAATCAGGGCGAATCTCGAGAGCCCGTGCAAATGCTTCGATCGCATCATCGTATCCCCCGAGCGCAAAGAGTGCACTGCCTTTGAGATACCATGCCTCAGCATTGGAAGGATCGATCTCCAGTGTCCTGACATATGCCTCAATGGCATCATTATACCGGTTGAGCTCGGCTAATGATCTCCCGCGTTGCAGCCAGCCGTCAAGAGAACGCGGGTTGATCTGAAGCACGCGGTCATATGCTTCAATGGCATCATTCTGCCGCCCGGTTGCGGCAAGGGATAATCCCTTGTTATAGTGCGCAAGCGCATTACCGGCATCCAGGTCAATGTTCTTGTTAAATGCAATTATCGCCTCTTCATAACGTCCCAGGTGGGAGAGTGCCAGACCTTTTTCATAATAGACTGCAGCAAAATTTTTCTCAATCGTTAATGCCTTGTCAAAAGTTTTGACTGCCTCCCGGAACATGCCCAGCGATGCAAGTGAGAGACCTTTGTCATAGAAGGCTTCGCCAAATGCAGGATCGATCTCGAGTGCCAGGTCATGCTCTTTTGCAGCTTCGTCAAACCGGCCAAGGCGATAGAGTGCCTTTCCCTTGAAATGATGTACCGGGGCATTTGCAGAATCGAGAGAAAGTGCTTTATTATATCCCGAGATCGCTTCCTTTGTCCGGTCAAGAAGATCCACTGAACGAGCCTTATAAAAAACCGCTGCAAAATTATTCGGCAGGATATCCAGGCATCGATCGAATGCCATTAATGCCTCTTCATGCCGGTTAACCTTTGCAAGGATAAGTCCCAGTTCGAGCCATGCTTCTGAATTTTCCGGGGTGAGCGAGAGCAACTGCTCATAGGATTTTGCAGACCGGGGATAATCTCCTGTTTCAGCCAGGGCAGCAGACCGGTAATAGAGGGCCACAGTATTATCAGGTGCTGTTGAAAGAGATTCATCCAGAGCCCTCACCGCATCAGCAAACTTTTTGAGGTGGAATAAGGCAAGGCCCTTTTCATACAATGCAGCGGCATCACCGGGTTTGAGCCCGATGACGTGATCAAATGCCATGATGGCATTATCCATCCTGCCAAGAAGGGCATATGCCCGGCCCTGTTCAAGGAATGCACGAACAAATTCCGGATTATATGAAAGAGCTCTTTCAAATGCCCCGATCGCTTCTTCAAAATGCCGGAGCTGCAGGAGGACAGAGCCTTTCTCTACCCAGATATCGGGATGTGTCGTTTCCACGCGAAGTGCCGCATCAAAAGCTACCCCTGCTTCTTCAAACCGGCCAAGGATGACCAGAGACAATCCCTGTTCATACGAGGGTTCAAATTGCCGGGGAAGATGTACTGCTGCTGCTGCGAAAATTTCAGCAGACTCTGCGTGTCTGTTGAGACGGGCAAGCGCTCGTCCTTTTATAAAAAGAATCTCCCCGTTATCCGGCTCGCGTCCCAGGGCAATATCCAGGATATGGATGGCATCTTCGTATTTTTCCAGCCGGCTTAACGATCTTCCCTCAAGGAAAAGAAGAGAGATATTAAACGGGTCACCGGCGCGGGCTCGTTCGAATGCTTCCACAGCATCATTATCCAGTCCCCTATGCTCATACGCAATACCGGTATGATACCAGGCAATGGTATTTTCTGGTTCGTATGAGAGCATACGGGCGAGTGCTGCGATCTCTTCATCATAGCGGGCGAGTTCTTCAAGTGCCAGCGATTTTTCCAGATATGCCCGGGTAAAACCGGACTCGCAGGCAATAGTCCGGTCAAATGAGAGTATGGCATCTTCATACCGGTGGAGTGCTGCATATGCACGACCCAGGGCAAAGTGACCATCCCGCTTTCCATCATCAAGACTGAGTGCCTGCTGGAAGGCTGCAACTGCATCATCGTAGCGGGATAACCGGAAGAGTGCACAGCCTTTTTCAAACGAGGGATCATAGAACGCCGGGTTAAAACCGATCGCGTTTTCAAAAGCTGCGGCTGCTTTTTCATACTGCCGGGTCTCTGACAAGGCAAGTCCTTTGTTGAACCAGACCTCATAATTGCCGCCATCAAGTTTGATTGCAGCATCGAATGCTCCTATCGCCTCTTTGTACTTTTTTATGCAGGAGAGAGCGATTCCCTTATGATAATGAGCCGGGGCATATGACGCATCAACCTGGAGACCTTTTTCAAACGCTGATATGGCTTCTTTATAACGGGAAAGCCGGAGGTTTGCAAGACCGCTGTCAAAAAATGCAGTGGCAAAATGCGGATCGATTCCCGTTGCACGCTCGAACGCAACGATTGCATCTGCATCCCGGTCGAGCCGGGCCAGGGCCACTCCTTTATCGTAACAGGCATTGGCATATTTCGGGTTGATGGCAAGCGCACGATCATACGATGAGACTGCTTCATCAAACCGGTCTAGTTCAAAGAGGGCAATTCCCCGGTCATACCACCCGTTTGCTGAAGCGGGCCTGATATCGAGGGCACGGGTCAGCGCATCAACAGCGGGCTCAAATTCTCCCGTGGTGAGATGTGCGCTTCCTTTCCTGAACCATGCTAAAGCACATGCCGGATCTGCTGCAAGCACCTGTTCAAAACACTCTATCGCGTCACGGGTTCTTTCCAGACCAAGATAGGTTTTGCCCTTTCGGTACCATGCGGTGCTGTTACCGGGCTCCAATGCAAGGGCCCGGTCAAAGGCTTCCAGTGAATCGGCATATCGTTCACACTCATACAGGGCACTCCCTTTCAGTACCCATACATCTGCCCGGTTATTTTCCCGATCCAGTGCAGATTCAATCGGGACGAGTGCTTCCGAAAAACGCTGGAGTTTTGTTAATGCCAGGGCCCGCTGGTACATAACCGTTGCATCATCCGGAGATAATCCCTGCATATTTTCAAATACCTGCAGGGCTGTTTCATGCCGGCCAAGCTGCGCATAGGCTAAGCCAGACTGGTAGATCGCATCATAAATCGAAGAATCATGGGCCAGTGCACTCTTAAATTCCCTGATGGCCTTTTCATATTTTCCCGTTGCATTGAGCGCAAGCCCCTTCTGGTAATGTGCTCCGGCATGGTCCGGGAGATACTGGAGAGTGTAATCGAACGATTTGATCGCGTCAGAATACTTCCCGAGGCAGGAGAGGGCAAGTCCTTTTCCATATGCAGCATCGGAGAAGGTTGAATCCAGGGCTAACGTGAGATCGAAAGCAATGATCGCATCTTCATTGAGTCCCAGTGCAAAGAGTGCCTGACCTTTACCAAACGCTGCATATGCATCTTTTGGACTCAGTTCAAGGGTCCGGGTAAATGTCTCAACTACTCCGGCAAAATCTCCCAGCAAGACCTGGACCTGTCCTTTTTCAAACCATACAGCCGCATCTTCCGGTGCGAGTTCTATCGAATGATCCAGGGAAACCAGCGCTTCCTGGTACCGGCCGCTGACAAAAAGGGAGTGGGCCCGGTTGAACTGTATCTGTGCATCTTCCTGGCCCAGAGCAATGGCCTGGTCGAAAGCAAGAATCGCTTCATCATGCCGCTCAAGGGTCGCCAGGGCGACTCCTTTCTGGTAGGCAGCAGCCGCGAGACCAGGGTTGGATGCAAGAGCGAGATCGAATGCCGGAATCGCGTCTTCATACCGTTGAAGGTTCATTAATGCGAGCGCCCGCTGATACAGAAGGGTTGCATCAGCAGGTGTGAATTCCAGCATCTGATCAAAAGAATGGAAGGCATTTTCATGGTCCCCTAGAGAGACATACGCTAAACCAGACTGATAGATCGCATCATGAATTGTGGAATCATGGGCCAGTGCGGCCTTGAACTCCTTGATCGCCTTTTCATATTTTCCCGTTGCATTGAATAAAAGCCCCTTCTGGTAATGTGCTCCGGCATGTTCCGGGGCATACTGATGAGTATAATCGAATGATTTGATAGCTTCGGGATAATTCCCAAGGCTTGCCTGGGCAAATCCTTTTCCATACGCTGCATCAGCAAAAGTGGAATCCAGGGATAAGGTGAGATCGAAGGCATTGATCGCATCTTCATTGAGTCCAAGCGCTAAGAGTGCCTGGCCTTTACCAAACGCTGCATGTGCATCTTTTGGACTCAGTTCAAGGGTCCGGGTAAATGTCTCAACTACCCCGGCAAAATCTCCCAGTAAAACCTGCACCTGGCCTTTCTCAAACCATGCAGCCGGATCTTCCGGTGCGAGTGCTATTGAACGGTTCAGGGAATCCAGTGCTTCCGGGTACCGGCCACTGATCATCAGTGAGTGGGCCCGGTTGAACTGTATCTGTGCATCTTCCTGGCCCAGAGCAATGGCCTGGTCAAAAGTTACAACCGCTTCTTCATGCCGCTCAAGGGTCGCCTGGGCAACTCCTTTCTGACAGGCGGCAGCCGCGAGACCGGGATTGGATGCAAGAGCGAGATCGAATGCCGGAATCGCGTCTTCAAACCGTTGAAGGTTCATTAATGCGAGCGCCCGCTGATACAGAAGGGTTGCATCCGCAGGTGTTTGTTCCAGCACCTGGTCAAAAGAATAAAGGGCATTTTCATGGTCGCCAAGATGCACATATGCTAGTCCAGACTGGTAGATCGCATCCAGGATTGACGGGTCATGCTCAAATGCGGTCCTGAATTCCTTTAGAGATCTCTTGTATTTCTTCATTGCGAAGAGAGAGAGTCCTTTCTGGTAATATGCCCCGGCATGCCCGGGGAGATATTCAAGAGTATAATCAAATGATTTGACTGCTTCAGAATATTTCCCCTGGCGGAAAAGGGCCTGACCTTTTCCATAAGCGGCATCTGCAAAGGCCGGATCCAGGGATAATGTGAGATCAAAAGATACAATCGCATCATCATCACGTCCAAGTGCAGACTGTGCCTGGCCTTTACCAAAAGCTGCATGTGCATCTTTTGGACTCAGTTCAAGGGTCCGGGTAAACGCATCAATAACCCCCTGATAATCTCCCAGCAATACCTGGACCTGTCCTTTCTCAAACCATACAGCCGCATCTTCCGGTGCGAGTTCGAGCGAACGGTTCAGGGAATCCAGTGCTTCAGCGTACCGGCCGCAGACCATGAGTGCATGGGCCCGGTTGAACAGGATCGCTGCGTCATTCTGACCAAGAGTGATTGACAGGTCAAAAACCCTGACAGCATCTTCATATCGTTCAAGGGTCGCAAGCACGAGACCCTTCTGGTACGCTGCCTCCACGAAACGGGGATTGGATTCAAGAGCGAGATCGAATGCCAGAAGTGCTTCTTCGGGCCGGCGAAGACTGGTCAACGCAAGTCCCCGGTGGTACAGGACGGTTGCATCCCGGGGAAGGAATTCCAGCATCTGCTCAAATGCACGAAGAGCATTTTCATACCGTTCGAGATGTGCATATGCCAGACCGGACTCGTAGATCGCATCGTGAATCGAAGAATCGTTAGACAGTGCCAGCTTAAATTCCCGTATTGCCAGTTCATATTTTGCCGTTGCGTTGAGGGCAAGACCTTTCTGGTAATGTGCTCGGGCATGTTCGGGAATATATTCAAGAGTTTTATCGAACGATTTGATCGCTTCGGGATAATTTTTCACCCGGGCAAGCGCAACCCCTCTTTTATAGGCAGCATCTGCGAATGCCGGATCCTGGGTCAGCGCACGATCAAAAGCTATGATGGCATCTTCGTTTTGTCCAAGTACCAGGAGTGCCTGGCCTTTGCCAAATGCTGCATGTGCATCCTTTGGATTCAGGTCCAGGGTTTTATCATATGCACCCACCGCACCGGTGTAATCCTCAAGCAATGCCAGTACCTGCCCCTTATCATACCAGGTAGCTGCATCTGTCGGGGAGAGTTCTATCGAACGGTTCAGGGAATCCAGTGCTTCGGAGTACCGGCCGACAACCAGAAGTGCATGTCCCCGGCTAAACAGAATGCCGCCGCTCTCATCACCCAGGGTGAGGCATTGATCGAAAGCGGCTATCGCCTCATTATTCCGGCCAAGGATAAAGAGGGAGAGCCCTTTATGGTAAGCCGCATCCTGGTGCCGGGGATTGAGTTCGAGCGTACGATCATATGCGGGCAGGGCATCTTCGAATCGTTCGATCTTCTGAAGGGTTTCTGCTTTTTCGAACCATGCAACGATACAGGTATTGTCATTTTCAAGTGCATTCTCAAATGCCTGTAATGCATCCTCGTACAGGGCCATCCTGGCGTATCCCAGGCCTTTGTAGTACCATGCTGCAGTGTTCCGGGTGTCAATTGCCAGAACTTTTTCAAACAGTGTGATCGCATCTTCCCAGCGCCGGAGGTGCAGGTAGGCTTTTGCCCGGAAGAAGAGCGTCCTGACATCATGGGATCTCTGTTTTAGGGATTTGCCCAGTGCTTCAATCGATTCTTTGTACCGGTTCAGGCGGTAGAGTGCATATCCCTTGCAGGTGAGAATATCCGGGTTTGCCTTGTCATAATCCAGTGCATGATCGAGCGATATGACTGCATCTTCATATTTTTTGAGTTCAATGAGAGCCACACCTCGTCCCCGGTGTGCCTGCCCGTTCTCAGGATCGAGAAGAAGCGTTGCATCAAAGGCAGCGATCGCATCTTCATGTCGCCCGGTATGGGCAAGGGCCAGACCCTTTGCAAGGAACGACGGCACATCCTGGCTGTCTGCCGATAGTGCCCGTTCGAATGAGAGAACGGCCTCTGCATAATTCTCCAGTTCAAAGAGCACAAATCCTTTTTCTGCGTGAACCCGTGAAGTATCAAGTCCAAGGACCATGCACCGGTCAAAGATTTCAAGTGCAGGCAAAGCCTGTTTCATCCGGGTCAGGGCAAGTCCTTTTTCATAGAGGATGTCTACGGTATCGGGTCTGACTGCAAGGTATGCATCAAAAACTTCAACCGCTGATTCGTATCTTGTAAGGGAGACCAGTGCTCTTCCTTTTCCGGATAAGGCCTCAGTGTTTACGGGATTTATCTCCAATGTCCGGTTGAATGATTCCACTGCTTCTTTGTGGAGATGCACATTTGCCTGAGCCAGGCCATTATACAAAAATGCCCTTTCGCAGGCAGGATCAAGGATATTGACCTGGCTGTAAGACCGGATCGCATTATCATACAAACCCATTTTATCAAAGGCCCGTGCCTGCCCATAGTGTGCGATAATCTCTTTTGGATCGGCAGTTATGACATGGCCAAATGCATCGGTGGCTTCCTGATAGCGTTCCTGTACGAAAAGTGAGCGCCCTTTCTGGAGATAGGCCGGTTCAAAATCGGGAATCAGGCTGTTTGCCTGTTCAAATGCAGTAACTGCATCGGGAAAATTACCCAGCCGGAATAAGGCCATTCCCTTGTAATAGAAGGCTTCACCGAATGCGGGCTGGCTGGCCAGAGCCCGGTCAAATGAACCAACCGCATCTGACAGGAAGTCCAGGTTGAGTTGTGCCCGCCCTTTGTAAAACCAGGAAAGGACATTGTCCGGCTCGATCTCAAGCGCATTGTTATAGGACAGGATTGCTTCCTGATTGCGTTCTTCAGCAGCAAGACAGAATCCTTTGATAAGCCATGCATTTGCTATCTTCGGACTGGTCTCAAGTGTCCGGGACAGGGCATCTATTGCCTCAGCAAATTTACCGAGTTCTGCCAGGGAGAGCCCCTTATGGTACAGGGCATCGGTGAATCCCGGATCCAGTTCAAGTGCCCGGGTAAAAGACGAAACTGCATCTTCGTGCTGCACGGATAATGCATGGGTGAGTCCCTGCTGGTACACGATATCTGCTCTCTTTGGTTCAATGGCGTGAGCGGATTCAAAGACGATAAGTGCTTCCGGATAATTCTCCCGGCTGACCAGTGCGCGGCCCTTCTGGTAGAATGCATCGGCATCATCCGGGGTAATTTCAAGAGTGATGTTGAATGAGAGCACCGCCTCTTCATACATACCAATTGCGCTCAGGGCAATTCCTTTATGGTAGAAAGCCGGGGCATAACCCGGGATCAGATCGAGGACCTGGTCAAAGGATTCAATAGCCCTGCTGTAATTTTTCTGACGCTGGAAGGCAAGACCCCGGTCGAAATATGCCTGGGCATTGGTCTTGTCCAGTTCGATGGTCCGGCTGAATGCACTGACTGCATTGTCGTAATGCTCGAGATCCAGCAGGGCAACACCTTTCCGGTACCAGGCAGCAGAAAAGTCCGGATTGATCTCGATTGCCCGCTCAGCTGCAGCCAGGGAATCTTCATTGCGCCCCAGGTCATGCAGGGCGAGCGCTTTGTAAAAGGCTGCATCTGCGGATTGGGAATTGAGTTCCAGCGTGCGATCAAAGGAATCAAGTGCATCCCGGTAAAGTCCGATCGTGTAAAGGGAGAGTCCTTTCTGGTAAACTGCTGAAACATCCATGGGCATTATGGAGAGGGCCCGGTCAAATGCAGTAATTGCTTCTTTATGCCGGTCTGTTTTTGCAAGGGCATATCCCCTTTGATAATGCGCCGGTTCGAGATTTGGATCAATCTCCAGCGCCAGATCAAATGAAGAGACTGCATCCTCAAACCGGGATAGTTTCAGGAGTACAAGCCCTTTCTGGAGATGTGCCTCGCAAAATGCCGGGTTGAGTTCAAGTGCCCGGTCAAAGGCTTCATTGGCCTCAGTGAAGTTCCCCAGCTCGGTTAATGCACGAGCTTTGTGATAAAACGCCAGAGTATTGTTGGGGTTTTCATGAATGGTCCGGTCGAAATCCTTGATGGATTCCCGCAGTTTACCCAGGTGATAGAGAGCTAACCCTTTTTTCAACCGTGCATCAGTATATTTGGGTTTGAGATGGAGCGTTTTCTCAAAGGAAAATACTGCCTCATTGAACATCTCCAGGTTTGCATACGACTGTCCCTTATGGAAAAATGCAAGAGCATTTTCTGGATCATAGATGAGGGCTTTGTCAAACGCTTCAAGAGCCTCTTTGTTCCGTTCAAGTTTCTGGAGTGCCAGACCCCGGTTGAAGTGCCCCTGTGCATTACTCGAATCATTCTCCAGGTTGCGATCAAAAGCCTCGAGCGCTTCAGGATATTTACCCAGTTTAAGGTAGGAATATCCCAGGTAATAATAGGCTTCCGTATAGGAAGGTTCCATACCCAGAGCCCGGGTAAACGCATCCGCTGCTTCCTGGTATCTGCCAATCTCGGTAAATGATCTCCCTTTATTGTGCCATACGGATGCGGAAGGTTTGAGTGCGATTGTTTTCTCAAAAGCCGCAATGGCATCCTGGTGATCGCCGAGTTTTGCCAGGGCGAGGCCTTTGTGATACTGGGCATCGCTGTTGGAAGGATCAATTTCGAGCAGTACTTCAAAGACATGGATTGACTCTTCAATGCGATTGATCTTTTCTAAAGAGAGTCCTTTGTAGTGGAATGCCTCGATGCATCGCTGGTTGAGGGCAATCGCATTATCAAACGAATCAATGGCATCCTGGTATCTTCCCAGATCGTAATATGCCCGGCCACTTTTTACCCATCCGTCAACATGCCCGGGGTCGATCTTTACCGATTTTAAATATGATAAAATGGCATCCTGCGTTTTGCCGAGTTCATTTAATGCATCCCCTCTCTGGACCCATATGTCCCGCAATGACGGATTGAGGTCAAGTGCGCGGGTGAAGGCAACAATCGCATCAGAGGTTTTTCCCATATCATAGAGGACCTGCCCTTTTTTCACCCAGCCATCCGGGAGATTTGGATCAATCTCGAGGACTTTGGAAAATGCTACCAGCGCTTCAGGTTTTTTGCCCAGGCTGAGGTTTGCATCACCTTTCTGCATCCAGATATCGACGAGTGTCGGATTTAATGAAAGGATACGGTCTGCAGTCTCAATCGCTTCGGAATATCGTTTGAGCGGGATTAAGGATCCCACCCGGTAGATGAGCGCCTCAATCTGGGAAGGGTTTGATTCGAGACTTTTATCCAGGTTTACCACCGCCTCTTCATGGCGGGAGAGATGGGCAAGCGCAATACCCTGGAACATATAGTTATCAGAAAGGGATGGATCCATCCCGGTTGCAGTCGTAAGTGCCGCCAATGCGTTCTCGTATTGCCGGGACTGGAGATAGGCAATGCCCAGGTAATGATAGGACTGGGGATTTGAACCATCCCGCTCAACAGCCTGTTCGAAGGTGGTGACTGCTTCGGGATAGCGTTCGGACTGGATGAGAGCGATTCCCCTGAAATGATATGCGGGTGCATTGGCAGGATTCAGACTGAGAGCCTGGTCAAATGCCCGGATCGCCTCATCATAACGTTCACGGCCCGCGAGCGAGATACCCAGGTAGTAGAATGCCTGGTCATTTTCAGGCTGCAGGTTGATTGCACGTTCAAATGCCCGGATGGCATCGTCATATCGTTCACGCTGGGCCAGGGCAAGTCCTTTCTGATAGAGCGTGCGGGGATCATCTGCCGAGAGTTCCAGCGCCTGGTCGTAGGAGAGTACCGCTTCAAGGTGTTTTCCCATGCCGGCAAGGGCCAGTCCCCGTTCATACCATGCGGGGGCACACTGCCGGTTGATCTCCAGCACGCGGTCAAAGGCTTTTATCGCATTTTCAGCCTTTTTTTGTGCTGAAAAGGCAAGGCCGGAATAATACCATGCCTCGATATTTTCAGGATCATCTTCCAGTGCCAGGTTGAGTACCGTGACTGCTTCAGAAAACCGGGACATCTGGACGAGTGCGATCCCTTTTTTCACCGTGGCTTCAGTGAGTTGGGGATTGAGGGCTATGGCCCGTTCGAATGCCTCAACGGATTTTTCTTCCAGTCCCAGGTGAGAGAGGGTTATGCCTTTTTTGAGCCATGCATCGACAAGGGATGGATCCTGTTCAAGCGCCTGGTTAAAGGCAACATTTGCATCCTCAAACTGTTTGAGGTGCATGAATGCTTTTCCCTTTTCATAGGCAGCATCTGCCATACGGGGGGAGAGGGAGAGCACCCGGTCAAATGCGGCAACAGCATCGTCAGAACGGTGTAAACTCTGGAGAGATTTTCCCCGGTAATACTGGGCATTGACATGCGTGGGGTCGATGTCGATTACCCGGTCAAATGCCTGGACTGCATCATTAAACGATCCGATCTGGAAAAGGGCCAGTGCTTTTTCGTAAAGGGCAGGGATATTGTGGGGATCGAGTGCGATAACGAGATCATAGGTTCTTGCAGCCTCCTCGTATTGCCGGGTTTGTACCAAAACCTGGCCTTTGCGGGCAAGTATCTCTTCGTTATCGGAATCGAATTCCAGTGCCCGGTTATATGAGTCAATTGCTTCCTGGAGCCTTTTTGCAAGAAGGAGGGCATTCCCCCGTTCAAAATGGGCATACGAGAAACGGTTGTTGATCTCGAGTGCCTTGTCAAATGCCCGGATTGCCTCATCCAGCCGGCTCAGGGAGAGAAGGGCAACACCCTTGTAACACCATGCCCAGACATCCCGGGGGTTATCTTCAAGGGAACGGTTGAAGAGAACGATTGCTTCCCCAAACCGGTCAAGGCTGACCAGGGCAATTCCCTTGCGGACCGATGCTTCCGAATGTTTGGGGTTTAAAACAAGTACCTTGTCAAAAGCGGCGATTGCTGCATCCGGCATGCCAAGAGTTGCAAGGGTGACCGCCTTATGGAACCAGGCATTGATCAGGGACGGATTCTGTTCAAGGGCTTCGTCAAATACCGGAACTGCTTCATCCAGGCGTTCAAGATGCACCAGGGCCAGGGCTTTTTCATACAATGCGCCGGCATTCTGCGGGGACAGGGCAAGGACGCTGTCAAACGCATCGATTGCATCACTGTACCGGACCAGGTGCATGAGCATGATGCCGCGCTGGTAGAGAGTCAGAGTGTGGGAAGGATCGATCTCTGCGGCACGATCAAAGGCATCGAACGCATCACTATACCGGCCAAGGCTGGCAAGGGCGAGACCCCGGTTATAATGAGCATTGACATAATTGGGATTGATCCCGATGGCATTTTCAAAAGCTCCGATGGCCTCTGTGGACTGCTCAAGCCGTGCATAGGCCAGACCCAGGTCATAAAATGCCTGTGCATACGCGGGCTTTATCTCGATACTCCGCAGGTAGGCTTCCACCGCATCTTCATATTTTCCGAGTTTTGCCATCAGGAGTCCTTTCTGGTGATATGCCTGGTGGTTCTCAGGTTCCTGGGCAATGGTCTGGTCAAATTCAAGTATCGCTTCGGTGTTTCGTCCCAGTTTTGAAAGGGCGAATCCTTTGTAGTACAATGCGTCAGCATGAGACGGGTTGATGCGCAGCGCAATGTCATAGGCAGTAATTGCTTCTGCATACCGGCCCAGGTGGGCATAGGACAGTCCTTTCTGGTACGCGGCAGCTGCACATGCCGGATCAAGAACCTGTGCATCTTCAAAGGATTCGATCGCTTCCTTGTACCTTCCCAGACGGGTGAGTGAAACCCCGCGGTAATAGAACGAGGCGGCATGATCTGCTTTTTTGTCGAGCGCATGATTGAATGCATCCAGGGCCTCATCGTACCGGTTAAGATTGATACAGGATACTCCCTTTAAATAAAACGCATCGGCATTCGAAGGGTCGAACGAGAGGGTCCGGTCGAAGTCCTGCGCAGCCTCTTCATACTCGTTCAGGTACGCATATGCTATTCCCCGGTTGTAGTAGGTCTGGGGA